>JACRLO010000022.1 GCA_016235245.1 Nitrospirota bacterium
CCCAGAGGAGACCGTGCCATCCAGAGTATTGCATACCGTTTGTAGTCAGGGCTGATCGCGCCGGGGCGTGTCTGCAATACGAATTCCGGCGAGAGGGCAAGGCCGGTAATGACAAGGGTCTTCCACCTGCCGTTGATGACCGCACCGATCCTGTCACCGGGCGAAAAACCGTGCGCCTCTGCAAAGGCCTCGCTCACGATCACCTCGTTGTCCCTCGAAGAATCGACCATCCGGCCTCTCCGGATATAGAGCCTGTTGAGGAGCGGCGTGCCGCTGTCCGGTATCGAGACGAGCCGGGCCGTGACCGGCTCAGGGAAAACCTTGATATCGAGATTCACGTCAGCGACCACCCGCGTCTCAACACGGTCCACACCGGGTATCTCGCTGATACGCTGCTTCACGTTTTCCGGCGCCCGCTTCAGGGAAGCAAAGACCCTGGCAAAACCATAGTCCCGATAGAATATGTCCCGCGTGATGTTCAGCGAGTGCATGGTGCCGATCCGCCTCACAAAGGTGGCAACGCCGCTGCCGATAACCAGGGCAATGGCAAGGGCCTGGCCCTTCATCTTCCAGAGGTCACGCCAGAGCTTATGGTCGAGCGCCTTCACACCGTTACCAGTGCAGCTCGCGAGGCGGTTTTTTCGTTGCATTCGTCTTGATATCGCTGATCAGACCGTTGCTGAGATGGATCACGCGGTCGGCCATATCTGCGATGTCGACATTGTGCGTAATGATTACGGTTGTGGTACCGAGTTGACGGTTCACCTGTTCAAGAGCCTCGAGCACGACCACGCCGGTTTCAGAATCCAGTGCGCCGGTCGGTTCGTCGCAGAGCAGCACCTCAGGGTTCTTCGATATGGCCCTCGCGATCGCAACGCGCTGCTGTTCACCCCCTGAAAGCTGTGAGGGGAAATGGTCGAGCCTGTCGCTGAGATTGACCACGGCAAGCGCATCTTCTGGCTTCATCGGATCTTTTGCGATCTCGGTGACTACAGCCACATTTTCCTGCGCTGTAAGGCTCGGGATAAGGTTATAGAACTGGAAGACAAAACCGACATGGAACCTGCGGTATTCGGTCAGCTCCTTCTCCGTTGCCCGCGTAAGGTCCCTGTCCCGGTAAGTAACCTTTCCTGCGGTTGCCGTGTCGAGTCCGCCTAATATGTTCAGAAGCGTGGACTTGCCGCTGCCTGAAGGCCCTAAAAGCACAACCAGTTCTCCGGCGAACAGGTCCAGATCAATGCCCCGCAGCGCATGGACCTTCACCGCCCCCATCTCATAGACCTTTGTGAGCGCCCTGGTCATGAATACGGCGTCCTTCGGCTTGTCCGCAGTGCCCGGCATCTTTTGCTGCAGTGGATCCATAGTTGCTTTCTCCGCTACCAGTATACCGCAGAAGACCTGTCTTCAGCATGGGGGCAATGCTGATACTCAAGGTCCCGATGATCCTTTAATCTGCCATGTTGATCAGAAGGTTTTTACTCTGCAATCATAATTTTGTGATATATTCATACCAGAAACGAGACAGACCGAAAGTTCGTAAAGTAATCGTTCGGCAGAATAACAAATCAAGCAGCAGGAGGAATACACGATGATCCCGGAGAAACTGCTGGAAATCATGAAGAAGGATGGAGTTGTTGCTATCGCCACCCTGGGACCTGATGGACCCCACATGGTCAATACGTGGAATAGCTACCTTAGAATATCTCCAGATGGACGGCTTTTTATCCCCGCAGGTTACATGAACAAAACAGAGGCCAACATTGCCCACAATCCGAATCTTTTGATTACCTTGGGAAGCAGTAAGGTTGAGGGCCTGCATGGAGCGGGTGCCGGTTTCCTGATCAAGGGAACGGGAATGTTCGTGACGACCGGCCCTGATTTTGATTTCATGAAAGAAAAGTTCAGTTGGCTGCGTGCCACCCTGGCAGTTACAATCGAATCAGCCACTCAAACCTGGTGAAGCAGACTCTCGGGGAGAATGATTGAATGGTCGCTATAAAGACCGATAAATTTCATTTAATGTTGCGTGTGAAGCCCTGCCCAAATGATGCGCCTTTCTTTTGGTAATCGGTGATGCTTAAACTGAAAGTTCGTATCGCAATATTGCTAAATACATAAAATGATTAATAATCGCCTAATAAATTCAAACCTCGTAATTGCTATCCTGGCTGGTGTAGTCGCAATGGTGGGTATAAATAATATTTCAATATTCCTGCACTTGAGCCACGGCTTCTATCTTGCCTTCATTACCTTTATCATTATGGGTGTAATACTTGAACTTACGGCCCCCGAGAACACTAAATTAATTATGCTCGTATTCCTTGCATACGCTGCTATTTTCGTCGGTGTGGCGGTTGATGCATCTCTGGATTATTTCTTCAGAAACTTCGGTCGCAATCTCTGGGGTGCTGAGGTAGTCATGTGGTGGATCTTTGCCCCGATTCCGGTTAGTCTCGGTATCCTACTCATTAGAAAAACGGCTAAAAGAAAAAAGGGTGATGAAAAAGTCTGAGCTTTTCTCGTGATATTCAACACATTTGACAGCCGGCCAGTTTCGTTAACTTGTATTGTCAGTCACATCGTCAGGGCAGATAATTCTGCGTGAGAAAAAAGTATCAAAGGCAGCGTATCTCCCGCCGGTCAGTAACGATAATGCTCACCTTCTTGTCATGGTCATCTGTAGGCACTGACTCGATCACCTGCTCTTCGTACGTCGGAGCGACTACAGGCACAGGTTTCTGGAGTTCGGCAAGCAGCCGGTCGTAAAAGCCGCCGCCATACCCGATACGATTACCGGTTTCGTCAAACGCAGCGCCTGGTATGATAATCGCGGCGACATCGTTGATGCCGCATTTTCGGTCATCAGTCAGAACAGAGGGTTCAGGGATCTTCATGTATCCGGGGACTAGCTCATCACGGTTTTTGATTTCATAGAGCCCAAGGTTCTGCCCTTCCACTCTCGGAAGCACAACCCTTTTGCCCTCATCAAGCGCACGTTGTATCATGCCGAAGGTGTCGACCTCTGACCTGAAAGAGGCGAACAAGAAGATTGTCTTTGCCGTCTTGACCTCATCGAGGCTAAAAAGACGCTCCAGAATTGATTTGTCCTTGATCTTTTTTACTACCGGAGGGATGCTGTCTCTTTTTGCAAGGATCTCTTTTCTGAGAGAGGCCTTCTCAGGCATTCAATACTGTTTCGATCGCAGCCTTGATCTGCTTCACCTCTTCAACCGTCTGAGGCGCGAATTTGAAGGGAGAGTCGCCCTTGATATCAGCCTCCATGATCGCATGGCTGAAGCTGATATGTCCGGCAAGCTCCATGGTGCCGATTCCTTTTTTTACAAAATCCAGATCATCCTGTCCGCGTATCTTGTTGGCAACAACAAAGACGTTCTTTACACCCAGGCCCTTGGCCATATCACGGACAACACCAGCTGTCTGGATGCTGCGCTGTCCCGGCTCAATAACGACAATAAAGGCATCAACAGAATCAGCCGTGCCGCGCGTCAGATGCTCAATGCCTGCCTCCATATCAACAATCACCACTTCGTTCCTTTCAACTACCAGGTGGCGGAGAAGCCTGCGGAGAAGCACATTCTCAGGGCAGTAACAGCCTGATGAAGCAGCCTTGCCCTTGCCCATAATAAGGAGTGTTATGCCGTCGATCTTGTAACCAACTCCTTCGGGAAGATCGTCGACTTTCGGGTTGAGCTTGTAGATGCCCGGGCTGCCGGGCTTAGATCCGGTGCGTTCCTCGATCAATTCATTCATGTT
This sequence comes from Nitrospirota bacterium, assembly GCA_016235245.1. Lineage (NCBI taxonomy): Bacteria > Pseudomonadati > Nitrospirota > Nitrospirota bacterium. The sequence continues at coordinate 3,775 of JACRLO010000022.1, forward strand.
GGCGATCGGCACAATCTTTTCCGCATCCGACCGGGAGACGCCAAGAGCAGAAGCAAGATTTGCATCGGGGTCTGCATCAACAGCAATCACTTTATTGCCTTCTGCTGCAAAAAGATAACTCAGAATAGAAGAAAGGGTTGTCTTGCCTACGCCGCCTTTTCCGGTAACTGCAATTTTCATGACCTGATTCTACCATTACGTAAAATCTGCTGTCAAAGCCATTTTTGCTTGATTTTTCAAAGAGTTATGAAGTATTATTTCGGATGGAAACAAAGAAACTTATCGAAGAGTCCGAGCTGTATCTCATGCATACGTACAACCGGTTTCCGATTGTTTTGAAAAAAGGCCGGGGACTGAAAGTATGGGACTGGGACGGCAAGGAGTATCTTGATTTTGTGGGAGGTATTGCCACAAACTGTCTTGGACATTGCCATCCCAAGGTCGTTGTCGCCATACAAAAACAGGCGCAGCGCCTTATTCACGTTTCGAATTTCTATCATATCGAACCACAAATACGGCTCGCAAAACTGCTTGTTGAGCATTCCTTTGCCGATAAGGTCTTTTTCTGCAACTCGGGAGCCGAGGCCAATGAGGCTGCAATCAAGCTCAGCCGGAGATATTTCAAGGAACACCTTGGCCAGAACAAGTTTGAGATAATCGCGGCACATAACTCCTTTCATGGCAGAACCATGGCGACGCTGACGGCAACCGGGCAGGACAAGTTCAAGATCGGCTTTGATCCGCTGCTTCCCGGCATCAAACATGCAGCCTTCAATGATATCGAAGACCTCAGGAGTGCAATAACAAATGAGACCTGTGCTATTTTGCTGGAACCTGTCCAGGGAGAGAGCGGAGTCCGGATTCCTGATGCCGATTACTTTAAACAGGTGAGAAAGCTCTGCGACGATAACAACGTGCTTCTGATCCTTGATGAGGTCCAGACCGGTATCGGCAGGACAGGCAAGCTTTTTGGTTACGAACATTTCGGTATTACGCCCGATATCATAACCATTGCGAAGGGTCTGGGCGGGGGCTTTCCGATCGGAGCCATGCTGGCCACTGATGAGGTTGCGGCTGCTTTTCAGCCCGGGACACATGCCTCCACCTTTGGCGGCAATCCCCTGGCATGCACTGCCGCGATCACAACCCTTGAGGTTCTGCTGGAAGACGGCTTCGTCCTGGACCAGTGCCGGAGAATGGGCAAGTATTTCAAAAAGAAACTTGAAGCACTGCAAAAAGACTTTCCTGAAACGATTTCAGAGGTGCGGGGTATGGGTCTGCTTATTGCCATGGAACTGTTTCGGGACTGCGCGCCTATTGTGAAAGCATGCATTGACCGGGGTGTGCTGATTAACTGCACTGCAGGCAATGTACTGCGGTTCATGCCACCGCTCATCGTCACGGAAAAAGATATCGACCACCTTGCCGACGTACTCGAGCAGGTGTTTGACTCATTGGCCTAAGGGAGAATCATGAATAAAGATATCCTGAAAATATCGGACCTGACAAAATCTGAAATAGAATCGGTAGTGAACCGCGCTGTTGCGCTCAAGGCCGGCAAAGATGCAGGTGCCTGCCCGCTGATCGGCAAGAATATCGGACTCTTCTTTGAGAAGCCCTCAACACGAACCCGGCTCTCCTTTGAGGCAGGTATCTATCAGCTTGGCGGCAATGCCATCTGCATGAATCCTGAGGAACTCCAACTTGGCAGGGGTGAGACGATCGCGGATACAGCCAGGACGATATCGCGGTATCTGAATGCCTTCATGATGAGGACCTTGTCTCATGCCACCATCGAGACCCTTGCAGCAAACAGCACCATACCGGTGATCAACGGCCTAAGCGATTTGCATCATCCCTGCCAGGCGCTTGCTGATGTGATGACCCTGCTCGAAAAGAAAGGCAGGATCGAAGGGCTGAAGGTCGCCTATATCGGCGACGGCAACAATGTCTGCAACTCCCTGATCGAAGCGGCTGCGGTCCTGGGCTTTCATCTGACAATCGCCTGTCCTGAGGGTTTTGAACCCCACAGCGAGATACTGGAAACTTCGCGTGCACAGGCAAAAAGCGAGATTCTCGTGCTCAGGGATCCCCGGGAGGCTGCGGGTATGGCTGATGCCGTGTACACTGATGTCTGGGTAAGCATGGGACAGGAACAAGAGGCTACGCATAAAAAGATGAAGTTTAAGGGATATCAGATAAATACAACGCTCCTCTCCTGCGCAAAGAAAGATGCTCTCGTTCTTCACTGTCTGCCGGCCCATCGCGGAGAAGAGATAACGGACGAGGTGATAGACGGGCCCCAGAGTGTTGTCTTTGATCAGGCAGAAAACCGCCTGCATACGCAGAAGGCACTTCTTGAGATGCTGCTCGTACATTAATCTTCATGGATAACGTCCTCTCAGTCATCGCACTTGGCGGTCTCGAAGAGATCGGCCTTAATATGACGGTCATGGAATACGGTGAAGATATGATCGTCATCGACGCCGGTCTTATGTTCCCGACAGAGGACATGTTAGGCGTTGATTTCGTCATCCCTGACTTCACCTATGTGCTCGAAAACAGAGACAAGGTAAGAGGGATATTTCTTACCCACGGGCATGAAGACCATGTCGGCGCTCTTCCTTTTCTGCTCAAGGAAATAAACGTTCCGGTATATGGCACACCGCTTACGATCGGTCTCGTCAGAGAAAAACTGAAAGAACACAAGATGGATGATATCCAGCTTATCACGGTTAACCCCCGGGACATCATTGAGGCCGGAGCGTTCACGCTCGAACCGATACGGGTGACCCACAGTATTGTTGACGGTGTTGCGTATGGGATAAAGACACCTGCAGGTCTCATCGTGCATACCGGAGACTTCAAGCTCGATCCGACCCCTGTTGACGGCAAACTCATGGACTTTCACAAATTCGCAGAGTATGGCGAAAACGGCACGCTGCTGCTCCTTTCAGACAGCACCAACGCGGAACGCGGCGGCTTCACCTTCTCTGAAAAAGAAGTGCGCAGGGCCTTTGAGGATATCTTTTCCGATGCAAAGGGAAGGATCATCATTTCAACGTTTGCATCGAATATACACAGGATACAGCAGGTGATCGATGTTGCGGTCATGTTTGGCAGAAAGGTCATTCTTACCGGCAGAAGCATGGTGGCAAATGCCCAGATAGCGCTTGATCTGGGGTATCTCAGCATACCGTCTGAAACCTGGCTGAAACTGGAAGACCTGAAGAACCTCAATGACAGCGAGGTCGTGATCATGACCACCGGGAGCCAGGGTGAGCCTATGAGTGTGCTCTCAAGGATCGCGACAGACGAACATAAGCAGATAAAGATCAAAGAAAACGACATCGTGATACTTTCCGCAAAGGTAATTCCCGGAAATGAGCGTGCGATTGGCCGGATCATCAACTACCTTTTCCGGCGGGGCGCAAATGTCATTTATGAAAAGGTATCGGAGATCCATGTCTCAGGCCATGCATCAAAAGAGGAGCTTAAGTTGATGCTGAACCTGGTAAGACCGAAATATTTCATGCCGGTGCACGGTGAGTACCGGCACAAATTCTACCATGCCAGGCTTGCAGAGAAGATCGGCATCCCGAAGGAAAACATCTTCAACCTCGAAAACGGCGATGTGCTCGAGGTCTCGGAGGACGAGACGCGCAAGGCAGGCAAGGTCGCCACAGGCCGCATCTTCGTGGACGGCAAGGGCGTGGGTGATGTCGAAGACATGGTGCTCCGGGACAGACGACGGCTGGCCCATGACGGCATCGTGATCGTTATCATCACGATCGAGAAATTGACCGGCAGCGTCGTATCCGGTCCTGATATCATTTCACGGGGATTTATCTTTGAAGATGCGTCACAGGATGTGCTCAATGATGTAAAGGAGCTTGTGTATCTGACCCTTTCCGGGATGACTCCTGAACTCATTGCAGACAAGGCCATTGTTGAGGCAAAGATCAGAAGCGTTCTTAAGAAATACCTCAGAAACACCATGGACCGCAAGCCCATGATCATGCCGCTTGTATTTGAAGTGTAGTGGTTCAGGATAGCAACCCGCCAAATCTGGTATAATCAACATCATGATAGAAGCCTTGATTTTAGGGATTGTGCAGGGTCTGACCGAGTTTCTGCCCGTCAGCAGCACTGCCCATCTTATCCTTTTCCCCTGGTTCTTCCGCTGGAGCGGAGAACTCGATTCACTCACCTTTGACGTTGCACTTCATGCAGGGACGCTGCTTTCTCTTGTCCTGTGCTTCTGGAAAGACTGGATCGACCTGCTCCTCAGGAGACAGAAACTTTTCATGCTGATCGTAATAGCATCAGTCCCGGCAGGCATTGCAGGCGTTCTGCTGGGAGATCTTGTCGAGCACGCCCTCAGGAGGCCTTCTCTTATTGCGGCATCGCTCGTCGTCTTTGGCGGCGTTATGCTGCTGGCAGAGAAAATGGGCAAGACACGGACCGTTGCCAGTATTGACTTTACCGATGCACTGATAATCGGTCTTGCACAGGCTGTCGCCCTCATCCCCGGGGTCTCCCGCTCGGGCATAACCATATCAGCCGGGTTGTTTCGCGGACTTGAACGCGAGGCTTCAGCGCGCTTCTCATTTCTGCTTTCGACGCCTATCATTGCCGGTGCAACGCTGCTTCATGCACGCAAACTTCTTAAGACAGGTGCTGACCATAACATGTCTCTTTTTCTGATCGGTTTTATTGCCGCAGCAGTTTCCGGATTTGCAGCCATAACGTTCCTTCTTAACTTCCTGAAGAAACACCCGCTGAATCTCTTTGCCTATTACCGGTTCGGGCTTGCCGTTGTTATCATTGCAGGGATATGGCTAAGAACCTAGGCAGGATAAAAGAGGAGATCCTCGGGGTCATATCGATCCTGTCCAGCCTTTACATTGGCCTAAGCCTCTTCAGTTTCACCAGGTGGGACTCATCGCTCTTCACCTATACGAAAACAGCCACGAAAAATTACGGTGGAGTAATCGGAGCCTATATCTCTGACCTGCTTATCTCCTTCATCGGTTTTGCCGCTTATCTGGTACCAGCTGCGCTTGTAGTCTATGGCGTCAGAAGGCTGATGAGCAGAGCAAAAAGGAGGGTCTACCTGCTTGGGACACTCCTTCTCATATTCTCCGTCTCTTTCCTTTCATCGCTTGTACTCAGGACCTTCCATGTTACGACAGAAAACAACCCCGGAGGCATTATAGGATCGTTGACCGCCGGCCTGCTTGAGCATTATCTATCGATGCTTGGCGCCTACCTGTTTGGACTCTCCTGCTTCTTCTCTTCACTTATCCTCTTGCTTCCGGTAGCCATCAGCCCTTCACTTTTTGCCCGCAAAGTCGGGGAGGAGCAAAAGAAAAAACCGGAGAAGGGTATCCTGCAGGATGACATCCTGATAACAGAACCGGAAGACGATATGCAGCCCGAAATCATTGAGCAGCTGCATTCAATAGAGCCCGATGAAGGATCCGAACCCGAGCCCAAGCAGAGGACACGGCCGCTCCAGAAGCCCATAAAAACAAAGGATGGCTATATCCTTCCGACCTTTGAGCTGCTTGCAGAATATGATACGTCAGCTGCACGGCCATCCAATGAGGAATTAAAGACAAATAGGGAACTGATTAAGGCCAAGCTCGCTAACTTCGATGTCGAGGGAGAGATTACGCATGTTCAGCCCGGGCCGGTGATCACGCTCTACAAATTCGAGCCGGCTCCTGGCGTCAAGATCAACAAGGTCGTATCGCTTGCCGACGACCTGTCACTGGCGCTGAAGGCCCAGAGCATCAGAATATCACCATTGGCAGGGGAAAACACGATCGGCATCGAAGTGCCGAACAAGAAGCGGGAGATCGTTTCTTTGCGGAGCATTATAGGATCTGACCGCTTTCAGAAGAGTCCATCCAAACTTACCCTTGCCCTGGGCAGGGATATTGCCGGGGAGACGGTCATCGCAGACCTCACCAAAATGCCGCATCTTCTTGTGGCGGGTCAGACCGGTGCAGGCAAGAGTGTTTCCGTAAACTCCATGATCATGAGCATCCTCTTCAAGGCTTCGCCGCGCGAGGTAAAGATGCTGATGATCGATCCAAAACTGATTGAGCTTTCGATGTATGACGACATTCCTCATCTCATCTCGCCGGTCATCACAAACCCCAAGCAGGCGGCAGAGGCATTGAGAAAGATGGTCTTTGAGATGGAGCGGAGATACCGGCTGCTTGCAGAAAAAGGCGCACGGAATATAGATGGATACAACAAGGTTGCGACAGAGGATGAGCAGATGCCCTTTATCGTCATCTTTATCGATGAACTTGCCGACCTCATGTTCGCATCGTCCCGTGAAGTCGAAGATTCCATAACAAGGCTGGCGCAGATGGCAAGAGCGGCAGGCATACATCTGATCATCGGCACCCAGAGGCCCTCCGTTGACGTTATCACCGGCATTATCAAGGCAAACCTGCCGTCAAGGATATCGTTTAAGGTAACAACAAAGATCGATTCAAGGACGATTCTTGACACCATGGGCGCTGAGCAGCTCCTCGACAAGGGCGACATGCTCCTTATGCTCTCAGGCCAGGGTATCAAGCGTGTGCACGGTGCGCTGGTGACCGAAGACGAGATCCATCAGGTCACCGCCTTTATAAAGCCGCAGGGCTCGCCTGACTACTCGATCTATGAGCAGATCCCTGTTGAGTCACCCGCTTCTTCTGAAGGGGATTCTGACGAACGGGATGAGATGTATTACAAGGCATGCGATTTCGCGGAGTCTGTCGGACAGGTATCGATCTCATCGATCCAGAGAAAGTTCAAGATCGGGTACAACAAGGCGGCACGTATCATGGAACTGATGGGGGACGACGGCCTTGTCGGCCCGCCAAAAGGCGCAGGCAAACCCCGCGATTTCCTCAGGAGGCCACTATGAATAAGAGTCAGTTGTTATATCGCTTTCCGACAATATGCCTAGTCCTAATCTTGGGTTCACTGGCAGCCCTTTCCCCTGCCGTCTCTCTGGGGGCTGGCACTGACGACGCAGTTGTCCGCATCCAGAGGGCGTATGAGGACATAAAGGACATGAAAGGCGTTTTCGTTCAGAAAAATGTGATCAAAGACCTGAACAAGACAGACACATACACCGGAGACTTTTTCGTCAAGAGACCGCTCAGAATGAAATGGGCCTACAAGGGCAAGGCCAGCCAGGACCTGCTGATAAACAATGATACGGTCCTTATCTATAAGAAAGGCGACAACCAGGCATACCGTTCAAAGTTCAACAAGGAAACCTACGGACAATCGCCGGTTGTGCTTCTTACCGGCATGGGAAATATCAGGGAAGAGTTCGTGGTCACCGGCACAGAGAAAGTCCTTACGCTGAAGCCAAAGAAACCTATGGCCGGGATCATATCGATTACCCTGCACCTCTCTGATACCGGTTTCCCGATCAGGTCCTTCACGATCAGGGATGGCCGTAACACAGTCGAGATCGAACTGAATGATGTCAGGATCAATACCGGAATCAAAGATTCGCTCTTTGACCTGCATCTGCCTAAAGAGGTAAATGTCTTTGAACAGCCTTCTTGAAATTGAAACGATAACGCATATTCGCCGTAAGCCGATTACGGCAATACTGCGCCCCATGCAGAAATAATTTCGGACCATGCTGATCCTCGGCATAGATACCTCTTGTGATGACACTTCTGCAGCGGTTGTTCAGGACGGCAGAAAGATCATTTCCAATATCGTTTCGAGCCAGTCCGATATTCATACCAAATATGGCGGCATTGTGCCTGAGCTCGCCTCACGGCGACATATCGAGATGATCCTGCCGGTTGTTGAAGAGGCGCTGAATCAGGCAGGCTTTGCGCTTCCGGATCTTTCAGCATTGGCCGTCTGCCACGGCCCCGGCCTCATCGGTTCTCTCCTCGTGGGCTGCTCTTTCGCAAAAGCGATAAGCTACGGAAAAAATATTCCTCTCGTCGGTGTCAACCATCTCGAAGGCCATCTGCTGTCTCCGTTTCTTGAAGAGCAGGCCCCTGAATTTCCGTTTATTTCCCTTGTCGTTTCCGGCGGCCATACCAGCCTTTACCTTGCAGAAGACTATGGAAGATATACCGTAATGGGAAAGACCCGCGATGACGCAGCAGGTGAGGCCTATGACAAGGTCTCAAAACTCCTCGGACTGGGCTATCCGGGCGGCCCGATTATCGACAGTCTGGCCAGGGAGGGAAATCCCAAGGCTGTCTCTTTTCCGAGGGCCTATCTCCCTGATACCCTTGATTTCAGTTTCAGCGGGTTAAAAACAGCAGTGCTCCAGCATGTCAAAGGCTTGCCTTCTGATCCGGCCCTCAGCACAGCCCCATCGCGTCTCCCTGACATTGCGGCCTCTTTTCAGGCAGCGGTTCTGGATGTGCTCGTCAGAAAGACCGAATGGGCGGTCAGTAAGACAGGGATTCGAAGGGTTACCCTTTCAGGCGGTGTATCTGCAAACAGCGGCCTCAGACAGAAAATGACCGAGATGGGGAAGAAAAATAATGTTGAAGTGTTTATACCATCGGTTGCGCTCTGCACAGACAATGCTGCCATGATCGCAGCTGCAGGCTATCACCGTTTTCTGAAAAACGAGTCAGCCGGCCTTGACCTCAATCCCAAGGCCTACCTGTCGCTGTAAATCAGATTTTGTTTCGCTTCAACCTGACGAGAAACGCCACAGCAGTGGTGAACATAACAATGCTGATGCCCTGTGAGGTCGAAATGCCTGGCATCACAAAACCTCTTTCGATATCTCCCCTGAAAAGTTCGATAAGCGCCCTGATGATAGAATAGTTCAGGACATACATCCAGAAGACCTGGCCATGGAATGTCTTCTTCTTTCTGATCAGGATAAGGATGGCAAAGTTCAGCAGTTCTGCAGCGGATTCATAGAGCTGGGTCGGATGAAGAGGCACACCAAGGATCGCAAGAGACTCGGGATTGCTGAAGGTGACTGCCCAGGGAAGGTCAGCAGGCTTTCCATAACAGCAACCGGCACAGAAACAGCCCAGCCTGCCTAATGCATGGCCGATTGCAATAGACGGAGCCCATACATCAATAGTCTGCCAGAGCTTGAGCCCCTGTCTCTTTACATAGATGATGACCGTAGGCAGGGCGAAGATGACTCCGCCGTAAAAGACAAGCCCGCCCTCCCATATCTTTATCATGTCAACAGGATGTTCGGCAAAATGGGGCCAGTTTGTTGCGATGAACAGGATCCGAGCACCGATAATGCCTGAAAAGAGCGCATAGAAACCAAGATCAGTGATCTTATCCTTTGGCAACCCTTCCCGCGCCGCCTGTCTGAGGGCAAGCAACAAGCCAAGCAGAAAGGCCGAAGCAATCATAAAGCCGTAGGTATGGATCGTAAGAGGGCCTATTTTGATAAGGACAGGAAACATTATCTCTTTTTTCCGAGGATACTGATCGCCATAAAGACCATACCGACAGAAAGGGCGGAATCAGCCACATTGAAAGCAGGCCAGTGATGCCCGGCAACGGCGATGTCAACAAAATCAACAACGTACCCGAGGGTAAGCCGGTCAATAAGGTTTCCCGCAGCACCCCCTGCAAGCAGAGCAAAGATGCGGTGGTCTTCCTTGTCCTTTATAATGACCCATGACATGAAGATAATCGCAGCAACAGAGATGCAGATGAAAAAGATGTTTCCGAAGCTCTTGAACATGCCAAAGGCAGCACCCCGGTTCTGCACATTGACCAGATTCAGCAGAGGCAGGAGCTCTATACTTTCGTATGCTCCGATATGAGTCCTGGCAAGATATTTTGTTATCTGGTCAAGGACGATAACAGCCAAGGCGATGATTAAGGAAAGCACAATTCTTTTTTTCATTGCCTAACTCACCTACTTCCGGTTGACCGCTTCGTAGCATCGATTGCAGACCTCAGGGATGTCGCTGAAGGTGCCGACACTTTCAGACCAGTTCCAGCACCTCTGACATTTGCTTCCGGATGACCGCTCCACCAGCACCTGGAGCCCCTTGATCAACATGCCTTCATGCGACTCAGGCAAAGCGTCTTCACGCAGGGTGACTGCAGAGACGAGAAAGAACATCGGCAGGAATGCCGCATATTGTCCGGCAAGCTGTTGGTATTCAGAGGGAAGACAGAGCGTTATTTTTGCCTCAAGAGAGTTACCGATAAACTTCTCAGCTCTCTTGATCTCAAGCGCCTTGTTCACCTCATCGCGAAGGGTGAGCAGTCTCTTCCACCGTTCATCGAGCTCCGCATCAATGAACCGTTCATCGGCTTCAGGGAATGACGCAAAAAACACAGAAGCGTGGTCTTCTGCTGATTGCCCTTTGCCCTTCGCAGGTATATATCCCCAAACCTCCTCTGCCGTAAAGGTGAGCACCGGCGCCATGAGCCTTGTCAGCACGGAAAGGACCTCAGAAATTACCCACTGACTTGAGCGTCTCTCAGCAGCATCTGCTCTGGCAGTGTAGAGCCTGTCTTTGAGGATATCGAGATAGATCGAACTCATATCAACAACGCAGAAGTTATGAATCGAATGAAAGACCTCGTGAAATTCAAAGTTCTCGTATGCCCTGGTCACTTTTGAGATCAGACCCTGGAGTCTGCCCATGGCCCAGCGATCGATCTCCTGCAGCTGACCAGAATAGTCCTGATAATCAAAATCAAAGAGATTGCTCAGCAGGAACTTGCTGGTATTTCTGATTTTTCTGTACGCCTCGGTAAGACGGTTCAGGATCTCCTTCGATATTCTGATGTCATCGCGATAGTCTTCAGCAGATACCCAGATACGCAGAATCTCGGCGCCGAAGCTCTTGATGATCTCCTGGGGCGCGATCACATTGCCCTGCGATTTGGACATCTTCTTTCCAGCCCCGTCGACAACAAATCCATGGGTCAGCACCGTCCGGTAAGGAGCAGACCCGCGCGTGCCGACTGATGCAAGGAGCGAACTCTGGAACCAACCCCGGTGCTGGTCACTGCCTTCGAGATACATATCCGCCGGCCAGGTAAGCCTGGGATCATTTTCCATAACCGCCGCATGGCTCACGCCGGAATCGAACCAGACATCAAGTATGTCCATCTCTTTGCGAAACTCGGAAGAGCCGCATTTTCTGCAGGCATATCCTTCGGGAAGAAACTCCTTTGCCTCTTTTATGAACCAGACGTCTGCGCCGTCTTTTTCGACATGACTCACAATGCTGTCGAGCACGGCTTCATCTTTCACAAACTCACCGCAGTCATTGCACTTTATGATCGTGATCGGAACACCCCAACTGCGCTGGCGTGATACGCACCAGTCAGGTCTGGACGAGACCATATTGTAAATTCTGTCCCTGCCCCAGGCAGGTACCCAGTTGACCCTGTCGATCTCTTCGAGACACTTTTTGCGCAGGCCCTCGTGCTCGACAGATATAAACCACTGCTCTGTCGCACGGAAGATGACCGGCTTTTTGCAACGCCAGCAATGGGGATAGGAATGCGTGATCTTCTCTTCTTTTATAAGCGCATTACGGGATTTCAGCGTATCGATAATAACACTGTTTGCCTTGAATACGAACTGCCCCTGAAGGTCTCCAGCCAGCTTCGTAAATTTGCCGCCATCATCCACCGGCGCAAAGATTTCAAGACCGTATTTCAGGCCGACCTCATAGTCGTCTTCACCATGGCCCGGAGCAATGTGGACGATACCGGTGCCCTCTTCCAAAGAGACAAAATCGCCAAGCACACACTTTGATCTTCTTTCAATAAAGGGATGCTGCGCCTCGATGCCTTCAAGGTCTTTGCCGACCTTCCTCGCAAGCACAGTACCGATAAGCCCTATCCTCTCCTGAAGCGCCTCAAGTCTGCCTTCAGCAACAATATAGACTTCATCATTCTGTTCGACCGCTGCATATTGCAGTTCAGGATGGAAGGCAACGGCAAGATTTGCAGGAAGGGTCCAGGGCGTCGTGGTCCAGATAAGCACAAAGACCTTCTTGCCTCTGAGTTCAGGAGAAAACGCCGTGGCATTGTCGTCATCAAGCATAAACTTCACAAAGACCGATGGAGATTCCTTGTCAGTGTATTCGACTTCAGCTTCAGCCAGCGCAGTCACACAGGATGGGCACCAGTGCACAGGCTTTTTTCGTTTGTGCACATAACCGTTTTTCACGAACCGGTTGAACTCCCTGACGATCGAGGCCTCATACTCATATGTCAGCGTAAGATAGGGCTCTGACCAGTCTCCAAAGACACCTAAGCGCTTGAACTCATCCCTCTGCAGACAGACAAACTTCTCCGCATATTCCCTGCAGAGCTGCCTCTTTTCAATGAGACTGACGCTGTCCTTCTTATCGCCGAGGTTCTTGTCCACCTGCAGCTCGATCGGCAGCCCATGGCAGTCCCATCCAGGCACATAAGGCGCTCTAAACCCCTTCATCGTCTTATATTTGACGATAATGTCCTTCAGGATCTTATTCAGCGCGTGGCCCATATGAATGTTGCCGTTTGCATAGGGTGGACCGTCATGAAGGATATAGGGTTTGCGACCCTTGCCCTGCTCCTGGATCTGTCTGTAAATATTCTTTTCGTCCCATGCCTTGAGCATCTCGGGTTCTCTCTGTGCAAGGTTCGCCTTCATAGGAAAATCCGTCTGCGGAAGATTAAGTGTGTCTTTAAAATCTCTTGTCATGGCCGGTTTCGTTACCACCTTTTCGTTATTAACAGGATCAGACTGACCCTGCGGTTCCTGCTCCACAGAAGTCTGAGCCACAGGCTGTTGCACAGGTTCAGTGGCTTGGGCTGCAGCGTGTTCCAAAGGAGCTTCTGCAGGAAGCGGTATCTGTTTCTGCGGATTAATTACCCAGATGCTGCCGAAGTCCTTTTCCTGATAGACCCTCGCCATGCCCAGCCTGAGGAGCTCAAGCAGGGCGAGAAAGGTCACGATCAGCTGCACCCTGCTGCTGCTGCCGGCAAAGAGGTCCTCAAATCTGATCGTGTCGATGCCCTCGAGCAGCTCGGCAATATGCATGATGCGGTCCTTTACCGTAAGCGTCTCCTTGGTAATTGTCCTCACCTCAGGGGGAGCATTATCCAGGATCTTTTTGAAGGCGCCAAGCAGATCAAAAAGGTTTATGTCAAAGAGATAGAGTTCCTGCTGCTCTTCCGACTTTTCCTCATCGAATTCAGTCCTCTCTCTCATAAAAAGCTTTAGGGCCTCATCTTCCTTTTCCTTCAGGATCGATGCAGCATCCTTATATCCCTGATATTCGAGAAGCCTCTGGACAAGTTCAAGCCGCGGGTCTTCCGTCTCTTCGAGAGGCGCCTCCTCATCTACAGGCAGCATCATCCTGGACTTGATCTGGATAAGGGTCGCTGCCATAACGATGAATTCGCCCGCGATATCGAGGTCCAGCTCCTTCATCATTTCTATGTAATGGAGGTACTGGCCGGTAATCAGGGATATGGGAATATCATAGATATCCACCTTGCTCTCCCGGATAAGATGCAGGAGAAGGTCCAGAGGTCCTTCAAACACTGGCAGTTTTACGCTATACAGGTCTTCCATAATCAGCAGATCACCTTAATACGGGTCATTTTGAGTAGATATTGTAACAAATTGAGCCGGAAATTAGCCTCAATTTGATTTCATACCGAAAGCGTAGTATTCTTAAGATTATGAAAGTGAGCAGAATCGTTTCAGCCTTTCTCTTGCTCCTGGCCCCTGTCGCTTTGTCTGAAGCAGAGATATCGCAGCACTTTGACCGGTCCGGCAAGCTCGTCTCTGCAGGAAGAAGACCGTTGCCTCCCCAGGCGCAAAGGATGAGAAAATATTCCGTGCCAGAGGGCATAGAGCTTCGACCTGACGTCCATTATGAGTTTTATCCTGTCTTTGGCAAAACCTTTGCCGAGATCGTAAAATCTGCAGAAGAAAACGGTCCGCTCAATACGAAAACAAAAAAGCGTCAGCCTTCGACCTACAACTGGAGCCTGGGATGGGCCTATGATTTTTCCTACAGTCTCGAACCGGATGAGGAAAATGAAAAGGTCCATTGCGACTTCACGATTTTTGAGCCGGCCCTGACATATGAAATTAGCGTTACGCTTCCTGCCCTCACCGATGATTCCGCACTGAACCCCATGGAAAAAGACCTCTGGAAAAACTATGTTGCGGCTCTCCTTGAACGTCTGCATGGCAGGATTAAGATCATCACGGACGATACCAGAGATGATATTGTCAGGCAGTTTAGCGAGATAGCCTATCTCTCTCTCAGTGATGAAGAAGCGGCAAACGCAGAAAAGATTGTTGAACGTTTTGTAAAGACGGAAACGGAGAAGATAGGCAGCAGGATTATAAGACAGATTCAGCAGAAACTCGATGCATATGATTCAGGCACCACGCGGGATATGGACCCAAAACCGGCAAAGACGCCCTCGAAAAAATAAGGGCCCTCAGACATAAGGGAACTTCGCAGACTGATAGTCTGCCGGCAATCAGATTTCTCGATCAGACGTTTGACTGAACAGCCTGTGCTCTCTTACAGCATCACTTTTTTTGCAAGAAGGGCGTTACCCATTTTTTCGCCTACCTCACGCGATGCCTTGCCGATAGCAGCACGGATCGCTTCGATGCTGGTGTCATTAAACCATCTGCCTTCCGGAGACCGGTAAAAACGGACAACTTCCCCGAGTTCCTCATCAGTAAGGCTGCGATACGTAAATGCAAGGGAAACCAGCAGTTCTCTGACAAGCTGTTCCCTTGGTACTCCCCTGACGCTACCCACAAGGGTATCGATCTCTTCCGAATTCATCCTGCCGCTGCCCTGCATCCCGACCTGCATACCCTTAAGCATCTCAAAAAGAGAACCTGCGATGATATCAACATTCAGTTCAGTCGCCCGCACTGCTTTTTCGATATCGCTGATGCGCTGCTTGCGGCTCTTCTGCATTCTTTCATATTCCTCTTGATAGGCGGCCGACTTTTTCAGCATCTCCGGCATGTTGGCAGCAACTTCGAGATCGGCGATCTTCTTACCCAAAGGTGACTTGAGCCACTGCAGGACGGAAGAGATATATTGTTTATTGAAACGCACACTGAAGGTGTCTGCTACGGGAGGATAGATCTTATGGAGCCTGTATGAGTCCCTGAGGAAATGAAGGACGTCGCTATTGTGCCTCCCTTCGCTCATGCCAAGCCGGAACTGGGGAAGCGCACTGCTCAGGATTTCCGCATAGTTTTCCATCTGCTTCTTTGCCCCAGAGCGTTCGAGAAGATCATGGATAAGGCCCTGATCCTCGGGGGAGAGTCCTGCGTGAACAGGCACCTTATCCGATGAAATTTCAGGATCGATGAGATAGGCCTGATCAAAATAATCCTTTGAACGTTCAAAATTTCTGAGTTCGTAATAGGCATAGCCAAGCAGATAATAGACTGCAGGGTCAGGCTTTAGGACAACATAGTTTTCGAGATAGGGGATGGCGCGTTTATACTCCCTTGCTTTGAAATGCTTCATCGCCTTTTCGTAGGTCTCATCGTAGGCAAATGCCGCTGATCCCGTAGCGAGAAACATCATGCAGCAGAAAATTATGATGCTCTTTTTCAAGGTCCGCTCCTCCAGCCCGATTTTGTTTTTGCTGAACATTTTACCCGAAATCGTGCAGAGAAGTCACAGAATGAGAGTTTTAAGGCCTGGGATCAATAACTCTGAACGGCCGGAACAGAAAAAAAAAGCGCATCCTTTCGGATGCGCCTTCAATGTTTGACAGGGGATTAAGCGGTAACTGAGCAGGCGTCCAGTTCCTTGAGCCAGAGGAGTCTTGAGCCGTTAACAGTCATCTTGTTCGTATCCTGCATGAGCTGCTCTGCATCAACGTCATGGCCTGCGTCTTTCTTAAAGGCACTGAACGCAACCTTTGCCTTTGTCTTTGCCGCCTTCTTGACGTCCGCATCCTTCACCGGCTTAAGTGGTGTGCCCATTACCTCGGCAACGTTCATGAAGATCTCACCGTTCTGTTTAGCTGATCCGGATGAGACGCATGCCCTGTTGACCTGTTTGATCCTGCCGAGCCAGTCAATGATGGTTCCCTCTGATTCCAGTGCAGGAGTGGCCGGAAGGACAACATCAGCCTGCGTGGCGAGTTCGGTCAGATGAGAAGCCTGGACCACGAGGAAACCCGTATCAGGACGCTTGTTGACCGGGATCTCTCCAACCACGTACAGGGCTTTGGATGATGACGCAATGATATCACTGAACTTTTTGCCGCTTGAGGTCATGCCCATAGCAACCACACCTTTTGCGTTCGCTTCGAGAGGCACTGCAACCGCTTCACCTTTGATCAGTGCAAGGTTTGCTGCGGCCTTGTACAGGGACGGAGCAGCCAGGAACACCGGCATCTTTGCAGCCAGGAACAGGTCAGCTGCATTCATGGCATTGTCCGAAGGATTGACCGGGGCCAGGGACTCGATCATCTCCTTTGGCGCCTTCGTGCCCTTTGATATGACAGCCTGGCCGAGTTCCATCAGCATCTTGACTTCATCGCCGTTGAGGAAAACCGAGGCCTTTGAAGCGATCTTCGGCTCGCCGGAGTTAATGACTATCAGTTTCGCACCGCTATTGACCCTTTTCCTCACTGAAGCGTCAAGGGCAGGCAGCACCCGCTTCCACTGATCAGGAGCAATGCCTGCAAGCACGATCAGGTCTGTTTCTTCGAGGTCTGCACCGCCGCTCTTCATCGCGTCGTATCCGGAATAGAGGCTGACGGTTGAGTCGATATTCTTCGCCTTCAGACCATCAGCGAGTTTCTTCAGCATGGCAGCATCTTCATTCAGGATCGCGCCGGTTGAAATAAAGGCCGCATCTTCACCCGCAGCCTTCAACTGGTCAGCCACGATCTTTGTCGCATCCTCCCACGTTGTCTCCTGGAGTTCGCTGCCGACTCTTTTCATCGGCTTGGTGACGCGCATCTCGCTGTACAGGCTGTCAAAACCGAATCTTCCGGTCGCGCATATGGTGCGCTCAATGCTGCCGTCAGGAGAACCGCTATTGATCTTTATCACACTGCCGTCTTTCTTGCTGACCGTTATGCTGCAGCCGCTTCCACAGGAAACACAGACTGAAGCCGTCTTTTCGTATTCCCATTCCCGGCCCTTTCTCCAGCGGTCAGATTCCAGCAGAGCATTTACCGGGCAAACATCCACGCAGCTTCCGCAGAATGTGCAGGATGATTCCTGAAGCGGCTTGTCCTGGGCAGTAACGACCCGGGAGCCGACTCCCCTGCCATTGAAATCAAGGACCTCTGTACCCTGATGCTTGCAGATACGTACGCATCTGCCGCAGAGCACGCAGTAATCAGGGTCGCGTTTGATAAACGGGTTGGCCGAATCAACAGGGTACCCGAAATTCTTGCGGGTAAACGTCGATTCCTTCAACTCGAAATCATAGGCATATTTCTGGAGATTGCAGACCCCTGCCTTCGTGCAGGTCATGCAGTCAAGCGGATGCATCGAAAGGATGAGATCAATAACGAACTTCCTCGTCTCCTGCACTGCCTCGGTATCGGTCCTGACGACCATGCCTTCCCGAGCTTTGGAGGTGCAGGCGATCAGCGGGGCCTTCATGCCCTCGACCTCGACCTGGCAGAGCCTGCATGCACCTATGCCCTTCATACCTTTCAGGTAGCAGAGATTCGGGATATGCACACCGGCCGCTGCTGCGGCATCGATGAGGTTCGTTCCTTCGGCGACCTGGATCGCCCGGTTATCTATCGTCAGATTAATTGTCTTAGCCATTGAGACCTCCGTAAAAAAATAAACTCATAGTTTCTAAACACCAACAGGATCTTTTGCATTCGCAGCAACAAGAACGATCGCTTCTACGGGACAGACCTTGATACATGCACCGCACCGGGTGCAGCGCTTCAGCCTTATCTCTAAAGGGAAATAGCCCGACTTGTACGGCTGCTTCTTCTCACCGAATATTGCCAGGGCCTTGCAGACATCCTTGCATTCGCCGCATATGGTGCACTTCTCCGGAATGATCCGGTATTCGATGAGGCTGGCGCACTGCATGTCAGGGCACCTGCCTTCCACATGCTCCTGGTATACATCGGTTGCCATCCAGTCAAGGATGAATTTACCGGTATCCTTTCCCTTCTTGCAGAAAGAGGCCTCGATCATGTCCACTGCAATTCTTTTCAGGGCACGAAGATCCGTTTCGACGCCTTTTCCGTCTACCAGGTTCTGGAGCCGTATCCTCGCTTCGTAACTGCCCATAGCACAGGGAAAGCATCTGCCGCACATCGGTCCTGCCAGAAATTCGGTCACAAAATAGAGTGCCTTCTGGACAGGACAGGACTTCTCCTCTGCCGCAGTCTTTATATCTTCTACTTTTGGTTCTTTTATCGGTTCTGTCATCGTGGTTACCCGTTACATATCCTCTGCCATGTAAATAACCTCAGGGAGCAGATACGAAACAAGGTCACGGTAGTTGATCATGCCGGCGATCTTCTCATCCTCGGTCACGGGGAGATGCCTGATCTTCCTGTCCGACATGAGTTGCACGGCGACCGCGATATCGACCGATGAATCGAGAGTTATCGGGTTTGCTGTCATGACATTGCCCATGAGTTCATCGTTCATCGCGACTTTCTTGGCAAAGCAGTGCATGATGTCCCTCTCGGTGAATATACCGAGGAGGTTCTCCTTATCGTCGACAACCAGCAGAGAACCGATGTTGTTGCCGTCCATGATCGTCACCGCATCTGCAAGCTTGCAGTCCTTCTTGCAGGTAAAGACCTTCATCGGCTTGGAACTTAATACATCCTTCAGTGTCATCTTCGCCCTCCTTTCAAGGACCTCTAATTTATCCGTAGGAACCCTGAACTGCTCTTCCAGTTTTACCACGCTCTGCTTCTTGATCTTGACCGCACCGACTGGGCAGACCGTATAACAGGCCTTGCACTTGGTGCAGTACTGGCGGTCGATCGTGTAAATGTCTTTCGTCTCCTTCACTGCATCGAAGGCGCAGGCCTGTTTGCAGAGACCGCAGCGGATACAGTCAGGCTGATGGATCAGGAAGATACCCGTGTTGCTGCAGACATTTGACCTGCAGTAGTTGTCATAAATATGTTCTTCGTATTCGTGCCTGAAATATTTGATCGTGCTGAGTACTGGATTGGGAGCACTCTGACCAAGACCGCAGAGCGAACCCTTCTGGATAAGCTTCCCAAGATCGATCAGGCGCTGAATGTCGCCGTGCTCACCATGGCCGGTCGTTATACGTTCCAGAATCTGCAGCATCTGGTAGGTGCCGACCCTGCAGGGAGGACACTTGCCGCATGATTCCGACTGGGTAAAGGACAGGAAGTATTTTGCAACATCCACCATGCAGGTCTCCTCATCGAGGACAACCATGCCGCCCGAGCCCATCATGGAGCCGACCCGGTACAACGAATCAAAATCAACCGGCAGGTCAAGCTGGGCAGCAGGCAGGCATCCGCCTGAAGGCCCGCCGGTCTGAATGGCCTTAAATTCCTTGTTGTCCAGAATACCGCCGCCGATATCATAAATGATCTCTCTCAATGTTGTGCCCATAGGTACTTCCACAAGCCCGGTATTCTTCACTTTGCCGGTCACTGCAAAGACCTTTGTTCCCGGCGATGTCGTGGTGCCGATACCCAGGAACCAGTCAGCGCCCTTCTCGATGATCGGAGGCATACAGGCATAGGTCTCGATATTATTCAGATTGCTCGGATACCCCCAGAGTCCTCCTCCCACCTCGGAAAGTCTTGGAGGCCTCGGCCTGGGAAATCCCCTTTCGCCTTCAATCGATGCAACCAGGGCGGTAGACTCACCGCAGACAAACGCGCCCGCACCCTCTCTGATATCAACAATAAAATCAAACCCCGTTCCGAGGATATTCTCGCCAAGCAGCCCCAGTTCCTCTGCCTGTTTGATCGCCAGTTTCAGGTTCTTCACCGCAAGGGGGTATTCGTGCCTGACATAGATAAAACCATAGTGGGCCTTCAGTGCATAAGCGCAGACGAGCATGCCTTCAAGAAGGCTGTGAGGATCGCCTTCCATGATAGCTCTGTCCATAAATGCGCCGGGGTCTCCTTCATCACCGTTGGCGATCACGAACCGTGTCTTTTCAGGAGATTTGTTCGTATGGGCCCACTTCTTGCCGGCAGGAAATCCTGCCCCGCCCCTGCCTCTTAGGTTCGCCCGATCAATCTCGTGCAGAACACTGTCAGAGGACATCGAGCCGAACATCTTTTCAGCGGCGCTGTACCCGCCGACTGCGAGATATTGGTGAATATTGTTCGGGTCTATCCTGCCATTGTTCCTCAGAGCTATTCTGAGCTGCTTCTTATAGAACGGAACATTCTGGACCTCTTCGACAGGACTGGTCATGATCGAATCCCTGTATAAAAGAGATCTGAGCGATGTCCCGGCAGAAAACGTGTGCGCGATAAGATTTTTCGCATCATCCGGTTTCACTTTCTGATAGAAAAAACCGTGTGGTTCGACACTCATTACCGGGCCTTTCTGACAGAGGCCCTGGCATCCGGTCTTGACGACTTCGAGCTCTATGCCCTTTCCTGCTGACTCCGCCTCGAGTTCCTTCACCAGCTTTTTGGATCCGGAAGCAACACAGGCTGTGCCGCAGCATATTCTCACCCTGTTTTTGTCGGTGGTAAAGGTCTCATCCTTCAATTGACTTCTCAGCTTTATCAGATCATCTATGCTGTTCAATCTGCTCATCGGTTAGTCCTCTTTAATTGACTTGATCATATCATTCAGTTTCTTCTTGCCGATATCGCCAACGACATCCTCATTGATCGTCGCAACAGGAGCCAATCCGCAACAGCCGACGCAGCCGACCGTTTCGAGGGTCATCGCAAGGTCCGGTGTAGTCTCACCATCTTTGATGCCGAACTCCCCCTCAATGGCATCAAGGACCTTTTTTGCGCCCCTGACATGACAGGCCGTCCCCATGCAGACCCTGACGACCTTCCTGCCGCGTGGAGAAAAATGGAATTGCTTATAAAAACTTGCAACGCTGTAAATTTCTGCAAGGGGAAGCGACAGTTTTTTTGCAAGCTGCCTGAGAACATCTTCAGGCAGATATCCATGCTCCTCCTGGATCTTCTGAAATGTATGGATGAGGACTCCCTTTTTCCTGTCATGCTCGCAGAGGATCGATCCCACCTTACCGATCACTTCATCGACATTGACATTGACCTCTTCTACGTTCATGGCTTCACCTCTGCTGAGCATTCTTTAACTGCATCTTGCTTCCGATGCTATCTGCACTCATCCGTATAATTACGGATTTTGACTTTAACACATAATTTCACCGATTTGTTATTGAATTATTTAATAAAATTATAAATGCAATAAGCAGCAGATATAGCTCCGGGGATGCTTATTCAGGTTGATGATTCAGGCAATAATAATTATTTTTAAAACAAGGGGTTTTCTCTCTTACCACGGGATGATTATGCTTTTTTTCGTTTCACTTTATCTTATAAATATATTAATATATCTTATAAATATATCAGGAGTGACGCTGACCCTGTTTTAACAATGAGGAGGTCTTCGTGTACAAGATACTCAGCAAAGAGGTATTGAGCGATGTAGTAAAACTTATGGATATTGAAGCTCCGCATGTTGCCCGAAAAGCGGCGGCTGGCCAGTTCGTAATCGTTCGCATTGACGAGTTCGGCGAACGGATTCCCCTGACCATTGCTGATTACAGCCGTGAAAAAGGAACGATCACCATCATCTTTCAGGAACTCGGCAAATCAACCATGCAGTTAGGCAAGCTCAACCCCGGAGATTCATTGGCATCCTTTGCAGGTCCTCTTGGACATCCCACCGAGATCGAGAATTTCGGCACCGTGGTCTGTATGGGAGGAGGCGTCGGTATTGCGCCGATCTATCCGATTGCGCGGGCACTCAAGGAGGCAGGCAACAAGGTCATATCCATCATCGGAGCGCGCACAAAAGAGCTGCTCTTCTGGGAAGAAAAGATGCGGGTTGTTTCTGATGAACTCATTATCTGCACGGATGACGGCTCAATAGGCAGAAAGTCGCTGGTAACAGAACCTCTGAAAGAAATCCTCGATAACAAAAATAATACGATCGCAAAGGTCTGGGCAATCGGTCCGGCCATTATGATGAAGTTTGTTACGCTGACCACCAAACCCTATAATGTTCCGACTATTGTAAGCCTGAACACGATCATGATTGACGGCACCGGTATGTGCGGAGGCTGCAGAGTGCTCCTTGAGGACGGCGCGCAGTTTGTCTGCGTTGACGGCCCGGAGTTCAACGGTCATAAAGTCGACTGGGATAATCTTCTCTCCCGCCTTTCGTTCTATAAAAATGAAGAGAAGCAGGCTGTTGAACACTATGAGCATACGTGCAGGATAGATGGCGCTATTGTAAAGGGGAGGGAATAATGGCTGAACTGAAACCTGCAGAACGCATGAAGATCAAGCGGCACGAAATGCCGAACCAGGATGAGCATGTCCGCAGCTGCAACTTTGATGAGGTTGCGCTTGGCTATACGCTGGAGACGGCAAAAGAAGAGGCAGAGCGCTGTCTGCAATGCAAAGACCCCAAATGCGTGCAGGGCTGCCCTGTCGGCGTCCTGATACCGCAGTTTATCAAGGCAGTTCGCGAAGGCGACCTGGTAAAGGCAGTGGAATGGATGAAGGTGAAGAATAATCTGCCTGCCATCTGCGGCAGGGTCTGTCCCCAGGAAAACCAGTGCGAAGGCAACTGCATCCTCGGCAAGAAAGGTGAGCCTGTAGCGATCGGCAGGATCGAGCGTTTTGTCGGCGATTATGAACTCAGCCATCGCACCTGCCCTTTGGTAAAGGCGCCCAAAACCGGGAAAAAGATTGCAGTCGTAGGATCAGGTCCGGCCGGACTTACCTGTGCCGTGGATCTCGGCAGGGAAGGCCATGACGTAACAATCTTTGAGTCGCTGCACGGTCCAGGAGGTGTACTCATCTACGGCATACCGGAGTTCAGACTGCCCAAGAGCGTCGTAAGCGGAGAGGTCAACTA
This sequence comes from Nitrospirota bacterium, assembly GCA_016235245.1. Classification (NCBI taxonomy): domain Bacteria; kingdom Pseudomonadati; phylum Nitrospirota; species Nitrospirota bacterium. The sequence goes on from JACRLO010000022.1 coordinate 26,864, forward strand.
TGCCGTTGAATGCCTGGGCATCGACCTCAAGACCGACCATGTCATCGGCAGGTCCTTCACTCTCGATGAATTGCTGAACGACTTCGACGCTGTTTTCCTCGGCACCGGCGCAGGGCTTCCATCCTTCATGCGCATTCCGGGCATCAACTTAAACGGTGTCATGTCTGCAAATGAGTTTCTGACACGGGTAAACCTGATGAAGGCATACCAGTTCCCTGACTATGATACACCGGTCAGATTAGGAAAAAAAGTGGCCGTAATCGGTGCCGGCAATGTGGCTATGGATGCGGTGAGATGCAGCCGGAGGCTCCTGTCTCTTGAGGTTAAAAAGACCGGTGGGACACCGGGCGAGGCATATATCGTATATCGGCGATCCAAGGATGAGGTGCCGGCAAGAGCCGAGGAGGTGCACCATGCTGCAGAGGAAGGGGTGATCTTCAATTTCCTGACCAATCCGATCGAAATCCTGGGCGATGATAAAAGGACCGTGCGTGCGCTTCGCTGCGTGCGCATGGAACTTGGAGAGCCCGATGCTTCAGGCAGAAGAAAGCCTGTAGAGATCAGGGGATCAGAATTCGATATGGAGGTAGACACCGTAATCATGGCCCTTGGCACCAACCCCAATCCGATCGTTTTTGTGGATGCTGACGGGCTGGAGAGGACTAAATACGGGACTGCTGTTGCAGACAATGAAACAGGAAGGACAAAGAAAAAACATGTCTGGGCAGGCGGCGATGTCGTGACCGGCGCAGCGACTGTCATCAGCGCCATGGGCGCAGGCAAGCGGGCAGCCGCAGATATTAATAAGTTCCTTAAGGGCGAGGCTGGCTGGGAATAAATCCTGTTTTGCGTCATCCATACCAACAAAAAAGGCCCCTGTTCATCTGAACAGGGGCCTTTTTTGTTACAACATTAAGGGGTAATCGCTTTACAGACCTGTATGTGCCTTAATCTCACGCCGTGCAGCCATGTCCATAAGGACCTTTTCAGTGCCGAACTTGCCTGGCTCATACTTCTTCAGCTTCAGGTTCTCACGGGCCTTATCGATATAGTCAAGTGCCATGGCGAGCATCTTCTCAGGGTCAGGCTCAAAAACCAAAGCGCCCTTGAACCGCTCCATCCAAACCTCGGTCATGATCCGGGTAACTTCCTTTGACGCCTTGAAAGGAGACTCACCGCCAAAGATACAGGGAACGCCTGAGGCTGCAAAATAGACACCGATAGAAATGGCCTTCTCGGTAATAAACTCAGGAGCTATACCCACTGCAGGCATACCGCCGATCTCATCGGACAAGCCGCCCTCTGCAGCCATTGCGCTAGCGATCGTAAGTATGCGTGAGTTGTCGACACATGCTCCAAGGTGCAGGATCGGTGGAATGCCGATCGCCTCGCAGACCTCTCTGAGACCGGGACCTGCATGCTCAAGCGCCATTTCAGGAGTCAGATAGCCGGACCCTCCGCAGGCCGCAGAACTACAGCCGGTCGATACGATCAGAACATCATTTTTTATCAGTTCTGTTGCCAGGAATTTGTGAACGCTTGTCGAAGGCCACCTGGGGTTGTCACAACCGGCAAGACCGACAACACCGCGAACACGGCCGGCCATGATGGCATCATTGAGCGGCCTGAAGGAGCCTCTCCATTTTCCGCCCTGCATATACTCAATATACTCGTGAGAGAAACCTCCGATCAGAGGGAACTTCTCGGTAACATGACTGCCCTGCTTCGTCCTGTTGGGGTAATTGTCAATCGCCATCCTGACGATCTGACGGGCCTGGTCCTTTGCAATATGCTCATCAAAGGAAATATGGGTAGCGCCAGGGATCTTTACCTTATCGGATGAGGTAACGACAATAGTATGGAACTTCTTTGCCACATCGACAATGGCAGGAATAATACACTGGACATCAACGGTGAAGAGATCGATCAGGCCGGTCATAATGGCAGGCTCCTGGTTTGTAAAGCCTCCGGCAGTAGCAATGCCATGTCTCATCAGGACTTCATTTGCCGTACAGCACATGCCGCCCAGGTTGATACCCTTTGCACCCTTTGTCTGCGCATAGGCGATAAGTTCAGGTTCACTGACCGCCTCGACGATCATCTCGGCCAGAGAAGGTTCATGACCATGAACAACAATATTCACTTCATCTTCCTTGAATATACCAAGACTCGCCTCTGCCTTGATCGGCATCGGCGTGCCGAAAAGGATATCAGTCACGTCTGTCGAGATCATGCTTCCGCCCCATCCGTTTGCAAGGGCGCACCTGACAGCAGCGTTTAATATCGAATCCGCATCAGCATCCATACCCATGGTCGTTCTATCAACAACTTCGACGGTATCACGGTCCATGCCACGCGGCATAACACCGTATTTCTTCCAGCGCTCCTGGGTCTTCTTGGGGGCACGCTTAACAAAATTCATCTCCCCCCTCTGCCTGCTGAAATCCTCGAGGAGCTTGTTGGCAACATCCTTTGCCACATCATGGACCTCTCTGCCCTCGAATTCAATTTCGAGGATATCGGCAGTCCGGTACAGCTTTTTCACATCCTTGACCTTGAAGTCTTTGGCATGCCCCTCGGCAACAGCAAGGAGCGTAAAGACCATATCGCGACCATGGTCGCCATGAGCTGCCGTGCCGCCGGCAACCATGCGTGCCATGTACCGGGCTGCCACGACCGGGAGTGTGGCTCCGCAGACACCGCGTGCCTCTTCCTCGGCATTCTTGCCCACAAGTCGGCAGGGACCCATATAGCAGTTCTTGCAGCAGGCACCCTCGTGGCCTATGGGGCAGGGTTTCATTTTATCGGCCCTGTCAAAACAGGTTTCAATACCAATCATATTTTCTATGACCTGTGCAGTACCGGCTTGCGCTGTTCTTATTCTCTTATCTGTCTTGCTCATCGATTTCCTCCGTTTAATACTAAATTATTGAATCCATCTCAAGCGCAGGATGTCCTACTGCCGTAAGATGTTCCAATAATTTTTCAGAGTCCTCGCAGATCGTCTCATCTGCTATTTTTTCAAGAAGGTCCGGCACACCAGCCTCCTCAGCCCTTTTCTTGAATTCCTCGCCTATTCTCTCCTTCAGATTCTTCGGCATCCAGACAATTCTCCGGATTCCGCCGTCACCGAAAAGGAACTTCTTACTGGTCGTAAAGTTCACACCAACACCCATAAATCCAGGGGTCTGGGCTCCGCCGCCTACCGTTCCGGCAAGGGTAGAGAATTTCATCCCAACCGGCGTCATCCCGGTAAAGCCGCGGTTTACGATCATGACTCCGTTTGCCTCAGGTACGATTGCGAGGATACATTCGAAGCATCCGCACGAGGTCATCGGATTTTCCATGATCGTATAAAGGTTCAGGGTCTCAACAGCCCCGCCTGTTGCCTTCTTGAGGTAATCATCAGCTCCGGTATACCGTCCATACCGGGCGTCCACGCATTCACCTTTTTCAATAGGCTGGTTGCCGCCAGTAGGATCAATCTCATACGCTGCTTTTCCGTCAAGCCAGTTGTATGCGCCGCAGAGGCCAAGGCGCTCAGGGGTAATAACGCATACATGGGCCGGGGCAAAGGACTGGCAGAGCAGACAGGAATAAAAGACGTCAACCGCCTCATCGGTCAGATTGCCGAGCCTGTGGTCACGCTCCTTATACGCTGCACGCGCTTCCTCGAGTTTCTGCTTCACATCACCTTCATCGATAAAGAGCGTCACCTGAACCTTATCGACAATCGATTTAAAGCGATGATGGGTCATGGCAGCATTCACCACACCCAGATGTTCCAGGGTAAAGCCTTCCTTCTTCGCATTGTTGCTTATTCTTATCCAGTTAATATCTCTCTGGCCCATATGCCATACACCCTGGGCCTCATTGATATTGGCATGGATCTTTCTCTCTAAAACAGATTCAAAATCCTTCTGCATCTTGCGGCCGGCAACTTCGATGAGAAGTCCAAGCGGCAACTGACCGCCTTTTTCGAACCTCTCCTGCCAGTTGTCGCCGACTACAATGATCTTATTGTCCTCGATCTCATCCAGTTTACGCATCCTGACGAACTCAAAGGCAGGCGTCCGCTGACCGCCGAACTCGATAAACGTATCTTCCTTTCTGATTCGCTCACCTTCAAAAGCAGGACCGAATGCAACAGGGATCGGCGGCTTCTCGACCGTGATCTTGAGACCGCGGAGCTCGATGGCCCTGCGGACGATCTTGGCATGATCGAATTCCTTGTCAACTTCTTCATATGTGCAGACGCCGGTTGGATGAATAACCGGCACATCGGTGTCCGCAATGGCAGGGAAGCCCATATTGATGGCTCCGGCACCCGTGCTCCACTTGATATCATCCAATGGCCCCAGAGCAATGGCGAAGGCGAAAACCCTGTCCTTCTGATATTTCAAATGCCCCTTGAAATCGCTGGGCTTCTTGCCGCCGAAGATCAGCGATGCACGGATCGCCCAATCAAGGGCATAGAGTGTATGCTCAGTGCCGGGACCAAGCGGAACAATTCTGGCGTCCCAGCCGAGCTCCACGCCTTTTCTGAGTAGCTGTTTGGTGACGCTGTCTCCATTGGACTCACCGGACAGGAAGGTAAGAATGTTCTTCTCCTGCAGTTCACGGACTATCGTTACCGCAATGTCTTCAGTCGGCGCTGCTCCGATAATTGCTGCAAAGCCAGGCATGGAACCATCGACCAGCTGCACGCCAAGGTTTCTCTGGATCGTATCCGTGATAAAACCATTATAGACGAATTCTTTTCCGTCTATTGTCTCCTTGCAGGGCTCAAGCCCGTATATGTATCTGACCGCAAGCAGGATCTCTTCAGCAAAGAGCGTAGCCATGCCCGAGTCAAGAGCTTCGCCGAGATACGGTTTCCAGATATGCTCCTCCGGCTCATCATGAAGCAGTTCCTTGGCAAATCCGAGGGCAACATTCATGTCGCCCAGTGTCTTCACCGCGAACCCTGTCATCGCGTAGATCATGGGCAGATAAAACGCCGTATCAGGGAACTCGAAGACAAAATCCTTTCCTTTTTCTGCAATCGCTTTCTGGAGCATTTCATCCGCCTGTTTAACGAGCGTCTGAGCACCCCGTATGGCTGCAGATGCGATAAGTTTGGACATCGTGGCCTCCTCTTGGTTGGTAAAAAGGGACGGTTAAAGATACACCGTCCCTTTATTCGTTTTATTAATACCTATATTAGATTGACTAATACAAAATAATCAACTGTTTTTTGCTCTTTCTTTACCGTGACTTCAGAAATGTCGGTATCGCATTGGCCTCACGGGGACCAACCGTTATTTTCCATCCCGGCAGCTTCTCCTCGACCGCACCGCTCAGGATCGCCACATAACCGGGGAGAATGAGTTCCTTGCCCGGAACATCCTTCTCCACGCCGCTGTCCTGAATAAACTGCGCTATCTTCGAGGCAGTAAACTTGCCGGCAGCCCATGCCGTAAGAACAGAAAGACCCTCACAATCCATGACCGCAAGCCTGCTTGCGACCTTGCTGTTTTCGATCTCGCCGGAAACAATGAAGTAGGTAAGCGAGAAGTTCGTGGTGATGAAAAGAGGAGAAGTCGCAGTGGGCTCACCGATATTATAGATCTTCTGCTCGACCTGCATCGGGACCTGCGGATCAGTATAGATGTTCTGCCTGAGTGTAAAGAGTGCAAGATTTTTCCACTTCTCGATGCTGCTCAGGACAATGATCGATGCATACTTTGCAATGCCGACGCTCGCCAGCAGTCCCTCAACAAGACTGTCTCCGTGCTGCATGAAATTGATGACTGGATAGCCCACCGACTTGACGCCTTTCTTGATGGCAGCCCTTCTGATAAGCGTATTGTGCTCGATAATATCTTTTGCCCTGCGCGCGCCGGAATCCATGATCATATCTTCAACGCCGAGGCCCTTGACCTTTTCAGTAAGATCGGTCAGCTCATCAAGTCCGTTTGCCGCGATACCAAGCGTTGCCTTATTGGCCTTGGCTACCGCCGCCATTGCCTCTACATTAGATGCGTTTGCACCGTATATGACCGGCTTCTTGTCGCTAAAGGGCTTTACGGCCGCTTCCGCTGCCTGTGGGTTCGTGGTGCTGATGATCACCGGCACCCCTGCCGCTTTTGCTGCAACGATCTTTGCAGCGGCCTCAAGCTTGCCTGCATCACCGGACACATTAGAGATCATGATAGCGTTGATCCTGAGCTTCTGACCAACCCTGTCGATCTCGGAATCAACCACCTGCTGACAGAGTTTCGCTGTCTCGTCCTCTGAAAGCGTGTCTTTGATCTCGATGGCAAAGGCGCAGGGATTGACGAATTTTTTATCGTGACGGAAAAGGACGGTCTCCTCTCCCATCTTGACAGCCTTGTCGCCGGCACCAAGGGTGATCGGGCGGATAGGCGGGGCCGAGGCCTCACCCAGTTTCTGTTTCGCCTCTTCGGATACATCAGGACAGGAGTCAATACTCGCCTGTCTCTGCGCAAGTTTCATGGCAAAGGCAAGACAGGTCGGTGACCCGCATTTTTTGCAGTTTGTTTTCGGTAAGAGTTTAAATATTTCAACGCCGGATAAAGCCATGGTTATTCCTCCTTCTTAGACCAGTTCGTCAATTAACGTTTCAACAGCCTTGATAGCCTTGGGATGCCTCATGATCAGGAGTTCAGCTCCGGCGATCAGGAGCGCTCCGGCCGTCTCGGCCTCCCAGGCAATACCACGTTCTTCGGCTGCACCCCACTGCGGCAGATCAGCCTCGGATGCACTTGCTTCCTTGATCTTCCAGACGTACATGCCTACATCCCCCAGAAGGGGCTGCTGCATGGTCACGTCATTCTGCGTCAGTGCGGCAAGTCGTATCCTTTCCATGACCGAGTAGGTATATTCAAGGCCGTATCCCAGCGCCGAGCACATCGGGTCTGTTATGACCTTTTCCTTGTCAAACCCCATCTGCGAAATCAGGATGTTCAGCTGTTTTGAAAGGTTGATATCAAGCTCTGACATGGCGATCAGCTTGTGGTTGTTCGCCATGGCAGCAGCAGCGATCGTCTTATAGTTTGCTTCCTGCGCCTTGCCGATAATGCAGTTTTTGTCCTTGGCAGCTTCCGCAGCAGCAACAAGCACAGCGGTATCCTTTTCTGCATGGTTGCTGCCGAGAATAATCAGAGGAATCTGGACCGCAGCAAGGACGTCCTTCACTGTCTTGGCTGCGTCTTCCGGAGAACGGTTCTCCCTGTCAGGGTGGGTGCCGACCAGTCTCAGGGCAATCGCCTTTGCCTTGAGTTCATCCTGACAATATTTTGCCCAGGCAACTGGGTCATTGCTTACCGCCTCATAAGGCTTTCTCACATTCTCCGGCCAGTCTGACGGAGGAACATCCTGTATCTCCATTGCGATGACAGGCCTGTTCGGTGTCGCTCCCTCAAAAGAATGAAAGGGAAGCACATTCTCGCCGCCAAAGGTCACTGCCTTTTCACCCGTGCCGATGGTTACTGGATAGACCTTGCCGGAGTACGTCTCTTTCGGTGCTGTAAATGCCATGGTATAACCTCCTGTTTGTCGTAATCAGTAATGTGTGATGCGTAATGAGTAAAAGAACTTATGCAATTCCTGTTCTGCGCCCGTTACGCATTACCCATCACTCATAACGGTCTATTACATTTCAAGATATGAGTGAGCGTACAGTGTTCTTCCCATGATGACGTCAAGCGTTTTGCTGATCTCGGCCATCTTCTGTTTGTCCGCTATCTCCTTGCCTGCCATCACATCCAGGATCAGACCCCGTTCCTCATTCACCTCTGCCATCTCCTTGGCGTCGGCTATTGCGGCGGTCAAACCTGCCTCCTGAAGCAACACAAACATATGTTTGTTTAAGATCGGCCTGAGAGCTTTCGGACAACCGTTTGAAATATTGCTCAACCCGACAACGGTCTTCATGGCCGGCTCATTGATATGCTGGAATAACTGAACCGCTTCGATAACATGACGGGCCTGGTCCTGGGTTGTCGCTATCTGCAGGACAAGAGGGTCGAGATAGAGGTTCTCAAGAGGAAGCCCGTATTCCATGGCGCGTCCCATGATCTCTGCTGCGATGCCGGCTCTTTCTTCTGCATCAGCAGGAAGACCACCCTTGCCGACCGTGAGGCCGATAACATCACAATTATATTTTGCACCGAGTGCCAGGATCGGGAACCGTTCAGGATCGTTCGAGGTCGAATTGATCAGCGGCTTGCCCCATTGATTATTGTGGATCTTGAGACCTGCCTCGATCGCCTTGAAATTCGTGGTGTCAAGACATACGGGAAGAGGAACAACCTCCTGTATCGTGGTCACCATCCACTGCATGAGGTCCTCGCCTCCATCCTCAGCAGGGCCGATGTTCGCATCGATGATGCCCGACCCTTCCTTCCACTGCCTGGTCGCGATCTCCTGGATCGGCCCTTTGTCCTTCTTCATCATAGCTTCCCGAACCCGTTTGGCTATGATACTCAACTTCTCTCCAATGATCAGCATGTAGGGACTCCTTTCTTAATAGAGAATTTTTCCTGCACAATCACAACCGGGAATTGATCCTTACTGCTCCTGGAAATAATGCAGTAACTATAACGTAATCTAATAAGCGTATAAAACTTAAAAATATTAATAAGATTCATAATAATTTTTTATGATTAAAAAAATACCACATCCTCCGCGCAAAATAAAAGACAGGGACGATTGTTTTATTTAATAGATATATAAGGATGGTCAGGGTGTTCTGTTTTGCAGTCAATACGTACGGCGAGATTTAATTGATAGTGTCCAGGAGATGGACTTTCTCCCCGAATTCCTTTTGGCTTAAAATTCCGTTCTTATGCAGGACCGTGAGCATATCGAGGAGCATCAGTCGCTTCTTTTCGGGAGGGACAGCATCGGCGTCTCGCAGACCGGAAGCGCCGAACATATCCTTCTCTTTGGCTTCAAGAATACGTTTTATCCAGTAATCGGTCTCCGGGACATTGAAGAGGTATTCTTTGCGCCCGGTCTTAAGGATCAGATAATTAAAGAAAAGCCTTGTCGTCAGCTTTGCGTCAAGAATATCAGGAAAAAAGAAGGCATTGCTCAGGTAGCTGCCCATGCCATCAAAGCGGAAAATGACGCGTTTGTTCGTGAGGAACACAGAGTAGGCTGACTTTATCACATCATGGCTTCTTTGGGTTGAATCCTCAATGATCTCTTCACCCGGCAGCAACTCAAATGAAAAACTCCAGGACATACAACCTCCTTACTATTTTTTATACTTTGTCAAAGCCGTCGCAACTTTGTCAATAATGGCTCTGCTTGCAAACTTCTGACTGCGGGTGATAAACTTTCGTCACTTTATTACGCTGCGGAGGATTGCTTGGAGCTATACAGCAAGGGCATTGCTGAACTTTCAGAAATGCTCAAAAAACATGAAACATCGGCAAAAGAGATTGCCGTCGCTGTTTTCGACAGGATCGAACAGGTCGAAGACAGGATCAGGGCCTATCTGACCCTGACAAAAAACGAAGCCCTGAACAGGGCAGAAAACATAGATAGAGAAATAGCCGCAGGAAACAATAAAACCCTTTCCGGCATTCCGATCGCAATCAAGGACAATATGTGTACAAAGGGCATTGCCACAACCTGCTCTTCGAAAATATTGCAGAACTTTATTCCTCCCTATGAAAGCACGGCAACGACAAAACTCCTCGATCAGGGGTACGTGCTGACCGGCAAGACGAACCTTGACGAATTCGCCATGGGTTCTTCAACCGAAAATTCCGGCTTTCATACGACCTCCAACCCCTGGGACACGGAGAGGATACCCGGCGGCTCCAGCGGCGGTTCTGCAGCAGCTGTCGCAGCTGACGAATGCATCGCAGCGCTGGGCTCTGATACAGGCGGATCGATCAGACAGCCTGCTGCACTCTGCGGCGTTGTTGGTCTCAAGCCAACCTACGGCAGGGTTTCACGATATGGACTTGTAGCCTTTGCTTCATCCCTTGACCAGATCGGCCCGATCACCAAGAATGTAAGAGATGCAGCAATACTTATGAACGTCATCGCCGGTAATGACCCCATGGACTCCACTTCTGCATCGGTACCCGTCCCTGATTTCACGGCATCTATCGGCAAAGATATCAAGGGGCTCAGGCTTGGTATTCCAAAGGAATACTTCATCGAAGGCATAGACCCTGAAGTCAATGAAGCAGTGCAGGCCGCCATAAAACAGTATGAAGCGCTCGGCGCGGTTCCTGTTCCTGTCTCCCTGCCCCACTCAGGCTATGCGATCGCAACCTATTACGTCCTTGCCACCTCAGAGGCGAGCTCGAACCTGGCCCGATACGACGGCGTTAAATACGGGTTCCGGGCTGAGGGAAAAGACCTTATTGATATGTATATGCAGACACGGGCCAGGGGATTCGGCGCTGAAGTAAAGCGGCGGATCATGTTAGGCACGTACACGCTTTCTTCAGGGTATTATGATGCGTACTACAAAAAGGCCCAGCAGGTCAGGACCCTTCTCAAACGGGATTTCGAGGAGGCGTTCAAAACCGTTGACCTGATCCTTACGCCGACAACACCGACGGCTGCATTTAAGAAGGGCGAGAAGACCGATGATCCGCTCCAGATGTATCTTGCGGACATCTTCACTATTTCCGTGAACCTGGCCGGAGTTCCCGGCATCTCGATACCCTGCGGTTTCACCTCAAATAACCTTCCTGTCGGGCTGCAGCTGATCGGAAAACATTTTGACGAAGAAAGGCTGCTTCAGGCTGCCTATGCCTATGAACAGGCAACCGTGTGGCATAAGAGGAAACCGAGTCTATGAAATGGGAAGCAGTTATAGGCCTTGAAGTCCATGCCCAGATGCTCACCGCTACGAAGATCTTCTGCGGCTGCCCGACCACCTTCGGCAATGAGCCGAACTCCCAGACCTGCCAGATCTGTATCGGCATGCCGGGCGTGCTGCCGGTCCTCAACAGAAAAGCGCTCGAGTTTGCGATTAGAACCGGACTGGCCACGGGCTGCACCATATCAAAATACAGCCGTTTTGCGCGGAAGAACTATTTCTACCCTGACCTTCCCAAAGGCTACCAGATCAGTCAATACGAGCACCCGATCTGCGAGCATGGCCACCTGGAGATCGTGGTGGATGGAGAGGTAAAGCGGATCGGTATCACCCGCATCCATATGGAAGAAGATGCCGGCAAGAACATCCATGAGGGTGCAGGCGGTTACAGTTTTGTCGATCTGAACCGCACCGGTGTGCCGCTTATGGAGATCGTCTCGGAACCGGACATCAGGAGCCCGAAAGAGGCTGCTGAATATATGAGGAAACTGAGGAGCATTGTCCGGTATCTTGGCGCATGCGACGGCAATCTCGAGCAGGGTTCGCTCAGGTGCGATGCGAATGTCTCGGTAAGGCCGCTTGGTCAGAAAGAGTTCGGAACCCGCGCTGAGGTAAAGAACATTAATTCTTTTCGCTACGTTGAAAAGGCAATAGAATACGAGATCAAGCGCCAGATCAGGCTTATTGAGGACGGCGGCAAGGTCGTGCAGGAAACCAGGCTTTGGGATGCGAACAAGGGCATTACTGAGTCCATGCGCTCAAAAGAAGAGGCGCACGATTACCGTTATTTCCCTGACCCGGATCTTGTCCCGATCACGGTAGATCAGAAATGGATCGATAAGATCAGAGAGTCTCTGCCGGAATTGCCTGATGCCAAACGACGCAGATTTGTCGAGGCCTGCGGTCTTCCGGATACGGATGCAGATCAACTGACCGCGGAACGCTCAACCGCAGAGTGGTTTGAGAGCGCGGTCATGGCAGGCGGTCAGCCTAAGGCGGTGTCGAACTGGATAATGGGCGACCTGATGAAGCTCCTGAATGAAGATGGCAGGTCCATCGAAGATTGTTTGATCAAGCCGCCTCAGCTCGCAGGAATGCTGAAACTCATCGAGAGCGGGACCATCAGCGGCAAGATCGCAAAAACCGTATTTGACGAGATGTACAGGACAGGGAATGATGCCGAAGAGATCGTAAGAGAAAAGGGACTTCTCCAGATCAGCGACTCATCTGAAATAGAAAAAATCGTTGACGATATCATTGCAAAGAGCCCCAAAGAGGTGGAGCGTTTCAAGGCAGGTGATGAAAAGCTCATCGGCTTCTTTGTCGGCCAGGCCATGAAGGCGACCAAAGGCAAGGCAAACCCGCAGATGCTGAACGACTTATTGAAGAAAAAGCTTTCCTGCTAACCGCTTCATATCAAACCCTTCATTGTATTTTCCCGTCTTTGATCGTGATCACCCTGTCTGCACGTTTTGCGAGATCGTTATTATGGGTGACCATGACAACCGTGTACCCCTTAGCATGGAGCGATTTCAGAAGACCAAAAATTTTTTCGCTGTTGTCTGAGTCCAGATTACCGGTGGGCTCGTCAGCGAGAACGATTTCAGGATCATTTACAAGCGCACGTGCAATGGCAGCGCGCTGCATCTCTCCGCCGCTCAGTTGATTCGGGAAATGCTCCGACCGGTTGCCAAGCCCGACCATTTCTATCAGCATCCTGACCTTCTGAGGGTCTATCTTCTCTTTGCTGAAGACCCTTGGGAGCGTCACATTTTCAAAAACAGAAAGGCCGGGCATAAGATAGAACTGCTGGAACACAAAACCTATCTTTCTCCTGCGTATCGCATCGAGCTCAGCCTCAGACATATGCTCCACATTCACCTTGTCGAACTCCATGCGTCCTTTCGTAGGCCTGTCAAGGCAGCCCAGAATATGCAGCAAAGACGACTTGCCTGCGCCGGACTGCCCCACGATGGCAATGAACTCACCTCTTCCGATCTCCATATCGATACTCTTGAGCGCATGAAGCTCCTCAGCCCCCCGGCGATAGACCTTCTCTATGTCTCTGAGCTCTATCATCCCCTTATTGCCTCAATAGGATGAATTCGCGAGGCCTTCCATGCCGGATAGAGGCCGGAAATAACTCCGACAAACATCGCAAAGGAAAGGCTCGCAAACGCAATATTGGCATCGAAGCCGACCATATTGCCGGCCGGTACATAGGGCATCGTCCTGCGCACAAAGGCCTCAATAAGGTCGCTGCCCGCAACCGATGCAATGACCCCGGCAACGCCGCCTGCGATACTCAAAAGCATCCCTTCCTTGAGAATGATCCGGAAGACATCTGCCCGCGATGCGCCTATCGCCCGCATCATGCCGATCTCCTGGGTCCGCTCAAAAACAGCCATCAGCATGGCATTCATCACACCCACGGCTGACACGATAACCGCAATGACCGCAATCGACAGACTGAGGACCTTTGCAGATGCTGCAAGGGTAGAGATGCTGCTCATCACCTGGTTCATGGTCACAATCTGTATGCCCGGGACTTTTTCGGAAAGTTCGTCCGTTATCCTTGTGAGTGGTGCAGGGTCCTTTACCTTAACGCCGACGGCTGTTGCCCCCGAAGGTTTCTTAAAGACAACCTGTGCTGTTGCAACCGGCATATAGATAAAGGCGTCGTCCTGACTGCCGGTCTTTTTCAGTATGCCGGACACCTTGAACGTTGCATTGACATTCGGATATTCCATGCTGTCGCCGACCTTCAGCCCCTGATGCACTGCAATCTCCGAACCGAGGATAATCTCCTGCCCGTCTTTCGGGATAGTGCCCTCGATCTGCCAGTGGGGCTTCAGCTGGGAGACCCTCGCCATCTCTATACCATAGACCAGATCCACCCTGCCCTTCTTCGGATTCGGAAGCTGGGCAACAAGGATCGGGGAGGCAAATTCAATTGCTGAGAGATTCGTGATCTTCTCCATCACAGACAGATCAAGGAACTTCGGGATGATCGATCCATGAAGCACAAGCGACGCCACCTCATGCGGACAGCCCGACGGCACAATCATGAAATGAATACCCGTATGCTCAAGCTCCTTTGCAAGCCCCTGTTCAAAGCCCCTGTTAAACGACAGGATCGAAAAGAGCACGGCGACCGAGGTGGCGATGCCAAAGAGCGCAAGCAGACTCCGCGTCCTGTGCCGTTTAAGATTCTTAAGCGCAATCTTCAGAAAAATCATTACCGGACGTCAACTCCCTCTGCCACAATCTGAAGTTCACCCTGAACCGGATACACAATTCCCGTCACAGTTGCCTTTTTGTTCATGCGCGGAGGAATTGTCATGTTATTGGGGGAAAGGTTGATAAAGACCTGCCCGGTATCGTCCTGAAGCACAAACCAGCATCCGTTCGATCCGCACTGAGAGGAAATGCTGCCGGACAGTGTTACCTTCTTTCCGATGATGCCCTTGTCAAGAAAGATATCCTTCACCTTCGAGACCGGAAGGCTGCCGTCAACTCCTGCCCCATACTTTTCGGCAGAACAGCCAAGGAGCACCATCGTCAATACTATCAGCGTCCCCATACTGACAACCCTTTTCATCATCCAAGTCACCTCGCCAGTTCTTCTTTTTTCTATTTAAGCAATAATCCTATGAAGAAATTATGAAGGCGGAACCGTTGAATCATCAGGGTTGACGCAGAAAAATAAATTTGCATTCTTCCGGCATTATGTAATTTAATAGTAAGCTCATCATAACGATAAAGGAGTTCAAAAGAAATGGATGCTGTACTTAAGAAGGTGCAGGAACTTGCCCTGCTTCATGACAAACTTGACCCGAAGACTATCAAGGAAAAGAGCATAAAACTGGGCCTCAGAAACGAGGATGGCACAGGCGTCTTCGTCGGCATTACCAGCAAGGGTCAGGTTATCGGTTATGAAAAAGTGGACCAGGGAGACGGCATCGAAAAGGTCAATCCCGTTGCCGGCAAGCTCTATTATTGCGGGTACGACGTCGCTGATCTGGTTCGTGAGAAAGAAAAAGAAGGCAGATTCGGCTTTGAAGAGACAATATATCTGCTCCTGACAGGAATACTCCCTGACAAGCGGGACATGAAGGCCTTCTCTCTGCTGCTTGATAAGAAGCGGTCCCTGCCCGACGAGGTGAAGCAGATGATCCTCAACAGGCCTCCCCACGATGATCAGATGGGGTCCCTGCATACCATTGTGTCTGCCATGCATCTCTTCGACAAACATCCGAATTCGATAGACATGAACGATGTCACACGGCAATGCATCGATCTCATTGCGAAATTTCCGACCATCATTGCATACAACTACATTGCGGCTACCCTGGAGAAAAAATCTCTTTCGAAGCTGAAAGACCCGGCCCCCAATGTAAGTACCGCAGAGAATTTTCTCTATCTTCTGTCGGGCAAAATGCCTGACAGGGCAACAGCGGAACTCTTTGACACCATGCTCATCTTCCATGCAGAACACGGTGGCGGCAACAATTCTACATTTTCAACGCGGTGCGTTTCATCATCAGGCGCAAATACGTACATGGCTGTCTGTGCCGGTATAGGATCTCTTTCAGGACATCTGCACGGCGGAGCCAATGAAGCGGTCATACGCATGATGAAAGACATCAAGAGCAGGGTAAAAGACTGGGAAGATGATGACGAACTGGCATCATATCTTGAACTCATTCTCGACAAAAAAACCGGGGACAAGTCGGGCAAGATATATGGTCTGGGTCATGCAGTGTACACGGTCTCAGATCCCCGCGCGGTATTCCTCGAAACAAGGGCCGCAGAACTGGCGCGTGCTGCGAACCGCGAAAAAGAGTTCGAACTCTATAAGAGGATTGCACGGCTCGCTCCCGCTATCGTAAAGAACAAGAAGGGAAAGGTCGTCTGCACCAATGTCGACTTCTATTCAGGATTCGTGTATCGGTGCATGGGCATACCCAAAGAACTTTTTACACCGATTTTTGCAATGGCCAGAGTGGCGGGCTGGGCAGCTCACCGTATCGAGGAGATCGTGCAGGGACGTATCATCAGGCCTTCGTACGTTACGTCGTTAAAAGGCAAAAAGAACTACGTAGCGCTTGCAAAGCGTTGATTTAACGAACCCTCATCAGTTAAGATTTTTCCTGCAATTCCAGCAACGGAGAGGTGGCCGAGCGGCTTAAGGCGCACGCCTGGAAAGCGTGTGTGCGCTAATCACGCACCCAGGGTTCAAATCCCTGCCTCTCCGCCATTTTTTCAATACCATGGTGAACTATGGCAAACCCGGAAGACCTAATAAGACTTACCGTAGATAAGCCGGCAGCGAAGGCCGGCAGAACAGGGAGAAGCCCGCTTCTCCCTGCGGGAATCGTCCTGGGACTTATCATAGCGGCCATAATAGGATTCAGGCTCCTTGTGGCGCCCACGGTTCGTGTTGAATCCGCAACCGTCTCCATGGTTTATCCATCCCAGTCCTTCACCCTCCTCAATGCGAGCGGTTATGTCGTTGCCCAGCGTAAAGCGGCCGTAGCGTCCAAGGTGACCGGCAGACTTGTTGCCATCTATGTCGAGGAGGGCAACAGGATTAAAAAGGGCGATATCATCGCACTTCTCGAAAATGATGACGTTCTTGCTGCAAAAGAGCGTGCTGCCGCAAATCTCAGGGTAGCCGCGGCCAACCTCGATCAGGCTGAGGCAGAGCTTGCCGATGCTGCGTCAAACCTTGACCGGAGCAGGGAACTCCTCAGGAAGGGTTTCATATCAAAGCTCGAATATGACACGTCAGAGGCGCGCCACAAGAAGGCAGCGGCTGCGGTCGCTTCTGCGGAGGCATCCATAACGTCGCAGGCTGCAGCCCTTCGGGAGGCAGAGGTATCGATCGAATATACACGCGTCCGTGCACCCTTTGACGGAGTTGTCCTTACCAAAAACGCTGACATCGGGGATATTGTTACGCCCCTTGGTGCTGCTGCCAATGCAAAGGCGGCTGTCGTGACCATAGCGGACATGCAATCCCTTCAGGCAGAGGTTGACGTTTCGGAATCGAACATCGGGCAGGTAACACTGAAGCAGCCTTGCGAGATACAGCTCGATGGGTTGCCTGAGTCGCGCTTCCGCGGAGAGGTGCATATGATCGTACCGACTGCTGACCGTACCAAGGCAACGGTGATGGTCAAGGTAAGATTTCTTGATAACGACCCGAGAATACTTCCTGAAATGAGCGCAAAGGTGGCATTTCTCCAAAAAACAATGGCTGATCATGAACGCAAGCCGCGGACCGCTGTTGCTTCAGAATCCCTTGTTTCCGGAAACGGCAAAACATCCGTTTTTCTCATTAAGGACAACCGCGCCCTTGAAACGCCTGTTGTTGCCGGGGAAAAGATCGGCGATATGGTCGAGATCATCTCGGGCGTAAAGGCCGGGGAGCGCATCGTCCGCAAGGCCACCGACAAGATCAGAAATAACATCAAAGTTACTGTTTCAGAGAAGTAGATGCAGGTCCCCGCACCCTTAGCGCATATCAGCGGAGTCTCCAAAGCCTATCAGCGCGGAAGCCAGCTCATTCCGGTGCTCCAGGATATCACCCTTGACATCGCTGAGGGTGAGTTCATTGCCCTCATGGGGCCGTCAGGCTCCGGCAAATCAACGCTGCTGAATCTGATCGCCGGCATTGATAAGGCGGACACAGGATCGATCACCATCGCAGGCACTGACATCACAACCCTTTCGGAGACCGAACTTGCCGCCTGGCGCAGCAGCAACATCGGATTTATTTTCCAGTTCTATAACCTAATCCCTGTGCTGAGCGCCCTGGAAAATGTGGAACTTCCGCTGCTGCTGACAGGCCTTTCCCGAAAACAGCGAAGAGAGCATGCGGAACTTGCGCTGCAGGTCGTAAACCTGGGCGACCGCATGGACCACAAGCCGTCGCAGCTCTCAGGAGGACAGCAGCAGAGGGTCGCCATAGCCAGGGCGGTCGTTACCGACCCTCTCATGCTCGTTGCCGACGAGCCTACCGGAGACCTCGATCGCGTCTCGGCAAAAGAGATCCTCGACCTTATCTGCAGACTGAATAGTGAACTGGGGAAGACGATCATCATGGTAACGCACGACCCGCGGGCGGCCGAGCGTGCACATGTGATAAAACATCTCGACAAGGGTGTCCTGAACAATGTTTCTGATCAAACTCCTCTTTAGAAACGCCTTCCGCCATAAGCTCCGCACAGTCCTCACCATTGCCGGCATCACGATCGCCATCCTTTCCTTCGGACTGCTCCGGACAGTCGTAAGTGCCTGGTACGCCGGCGTCGAGGCCTCCTCCGCCAGTCGTTTGGTCACGAGGAATGCCATCTCACTGGTCTTTATGGTCCCTGCCTCCTATAAGGAGAAAATACGCCAGATCGAAGGGGTAAAGACCGTCTCTTGGGGCAACTGGTTTGGCGGCATCTATATCAGTGAAAAAAACTTTTTCCCCAATTTTGCGATTGATCCTCAATCCTATTTTGAACTCTATCCGGAGTTCATACTGAGCCCGGCGGAGCAGAAGGCATTTCTTCATGAACGCAAGGCCTGCGTCGCAGGAAGGCTGACCGCAAGGAAATACGGATGGAAAATCGGCGACACAATTACCCTGAAGGGTACCATCTTTCCGGGCAACTGGGACTTTGTCCTCAGAGGGATTTATCGCGGGCGGGACAAGAGCAGTGACGAGTCCCAGTTTTTCTTCAACTGGGACTATCTGAATGAATCCATGAGAAAGACAAACCCCGCTCTCGCAAACCAGATCGGTTTTTTCATGATCGGCATTAAAGATCCCGACCTGGCAGCAGAAACGGCAGCAGCCATAGACCGGTCTTTTAAGAACTCCATGACCGAGACGATAACGGAGACAGAAAAGGCCTTTCAGATGGGCTTCGTCTCGATGAGCGAAGCCATCGTAGTTGCTATTCAACTTGTCTCTTTTGTGGTTATCGCCATCATCATGGCGGTCGTTGCCAATACGATAGCAATGTCAGCACGGGAGCGCACAGGGGAATATGTCGTGTTCAAAGCCCTCGGGTTCGGTTCATGGCATCTTGCAGGCCTGATATTCGGCGAGTCTTTTGTCATAACCATGACAGGCTGCCTTCTGGGTATTGCCGCCACCTTCCCTGCAGCCAGGGCCTTTGGTGACGCCATGAGCACGTTCCTGCCGGTCTTTAATGTTTCTGCAACAACGCTCTATTTTGATCTTCTGGTATCGCTCATCGTTTCCCTTATCGCGGCGGTAATTCCGACCATTCGAATAGCACGAATCGGCATTGCTGAAGGCCTGAGAAAGATTGCCTGATGAGTATTCCGGTTTCATACAGCTTCAGGAACCTCTGGACCCGGCGTCTCACCACGGCGTTTACGGCTGCCGGTATGGCTCTGGTCGTCTTTGTTTTTGCATCGATCCTGATGCTGGCAGAGGGACTCAAAAAAACGCTGGTGGATACCGGTTCTTATGACAATGTCATCGTCACAAGAAAGGCGTCAGGCAGTGAAGTGCAGAGCGGCATCGACCGGCTTGCAGCCTCTGTGGTGGAAACCCAGCCCGAGATCGCCACAGGACAAAACGGACAGAAGATCGTGGTAAAGGAGATCGTCGCGCTGATTAATCTCAAAAAAAGGGGCAGTGCCAAACCAGGCCAGGTGGTAACAAGAGGGATTATCGAAAACTCCCTCATCCTCAGACCTCAGGTGAAGATTATCGAAGGCAGACTGCCGAGACCGGGATCTTACGAACTTCTTGCCGGGGCAAGCATTGCCAGACGCTTTCAGGGCTGAGGCCTCGGGGAGACGGTCCGCTTCAACAGTCGAGACTGGACAATCGCGGGCGTATTTGACGCGGGCAATACGGGATTCAATTCGGAGCTATGGGGAGATGTTGACCAGCTGATGCAGGCATTCCGGAGGCCGGTCTATTCATCTGTATTGTTCAGGCTGAGAAATCCGTCCGAGCTTGAAACGGTGAAGAGGCGTATTGAGGACGATCCGAGACTTGCGCTTGAGGCAAAAAGAGAGACGACCTATTACACCGATCAGTCTGAGATGATGGCAAAGTTTCTTCGCATCCTCGGCATTTCACTGACCTTCATTTTCTCTTTTGGCGCAATCATCGGTGCCATGATCACCATGTATGCAGCGGTATCCAGCAGGACCGCAGAGATCGGCACACTCCGCGCCCTCGGGTTTCGAAGGAGGAGCATCCTCTACGCCTTTATGATGGAGGCGGTCCTGCTGGGGCTGATTGGAGGATTAGCAGGCCTTTTTCTTGCTTCATTCATGCAGCTCTTCACCATTTCAACCATGAACTTCCAGACCTTTTCCGAACTCGCATTCTCCTTCAGCCTTACGGCGGATATAGCCGTTAAGTCCCTGTTTTTCTCTCTCATCATGGGAATTACGGGAGGTCTGCTTCCGGCGGTACGCGCTTCCCGCATGAACATTATCGACGCTCTGCGGTCAGACTAATCTGATGTGTCTTTTGCCCCTCGTCTTTCGGCCTGTCCGGCAATCATGTCGCCTGCCAACTTGAGAGCTTCCCGGCGCGACGTGATCTTGCCAAGGTCCTGGGCAAATCTGAGACGGCAAAGAAGACTTCCGAGAGCAATGCCCGGTTTCATTCCCAGAGAGATCAGATCGTCTCCGTTTATCAGGAGAGGCGCCTCCAACTGAGGCTTAATAAAAGTAAAATATTCACGGATACTTTCTTCTGCCCAGGCAATGAAATGAAGCCGGTACTGCTCTGAGGCTTCAGGCCCCAGACTGCTCATGACATCTGCCATGGAAAGGATAAGCGCCGGAACCACATCATCCCTCATCTTCCTGAACCACCGCAAACGGGCAGCAGGCTTCGCCTCTGGCGACGAAAGCGAAAGCGGCTTGAGATGCTCTGCAACCATTTTTACAAGAAAGTCTCTTAAACGGCATGAGAGCTTCAGCCTGCCGGCCATCTCCTTCATCCTCTCTGCACCGGCCTTGTCATGACCGTAAAAGATGATCCTGCTGCTCCCAGGCTTTATCCCCCTGGTAAAGGGCTTTCCCATATCGTGCAGCAGGCCTGCAAGTTTCAGAAAACCTGTTTTTTCCCTGTCGATCATAGCTGCAATTCCGGCACTCGCTTCCCCAAAACGTGAGAGGTCAGAAAGGATTTCCTCGACTTTCTCCATAACAAGCAGGGAGTGTTCCCAGACGTCCTTGTGATGATACCAGTTCTGCTCACAGCCCTTCATCGGCAGGATTTCAGGGAGTATCACTGCAAGGATTCCCAGATCATCCATCTTTCTGAACCAAACGGCACTCTTTGAACTCAGGAGGATGCACTGCAACTCTGCCATTACGCGTTCGACCGATACCCGTTTCAGCAGCACTGCATTGCTCTGCATACTGTTCAGCGTCTGCTCTTCGATCGTAAAGGAAAGCGAGGCAGCAAAGCGAAATGCCCGAAGTATCCTCAACGGATCAGAGACAAAGGCCTCCCGGCTGACCATTCTGATAATTTTTTTCTGTATGTCTCCGGCCCCGTCAAAAGGGTCGAGAAGCTCACCGTCGAGCCCCTCATCGTTTAGCCTGATCGCCATGGCATTGATCGTGAAATCTCTTCTGCCCAGGTCCTCTTCAATAGCATCTCCGCGCATCTCGGCGATATCGAGGAAAGCCTCAGGCCTCTCCCTGTCCACAACCCGGTAACAGGGGCTACACTCTCCACCGCAAATGGGGATAAACCCCGGGGAGTGCTCATCGGTCTTTTTTCCCATCGTAACGAGTGCGGCATTTTTCCGCGCCGCAAGGTTGAGAGCAAGGCTCTTTGCATTCCTGCAGACGAGGTCCATATCTTTCGGCGCAACATTCTTTGCCACCCTCTTCGGCCTCAAAAGCAGGTCCCTCACGGTCCCGCCGACCAGATACAGACCCAGGCCTTCAGGCAGTCCGTCTTCAAACCAGCTTCTAAGTAAAACAGGTATTATTATCTTCATTGCGTTATTGCTAACAATATATCATATGCCTCCATGAATACGCGGGGCTATGCTTAAAAGCAGACATCTATGCTAAAATAAAAAACATTTTCTGATACCGTGTATATTTTCCTGCTGCATCCCGTGTGCGGCCCTGCGCAACAGTCAGGTGTGAACCTCGTCAGGTCCGGAAGGAAGCAGCGATAAGCATTTTGCCTGTGTGCCGCAGCAAGCCGTTCACGGGATGGAGCAGGAAAAGACGGCAGTGATTGGGAATCAGGTGTTCGTCATTGGCATGAAGTCAGTTTCTGTATACCGTATCCTAAACCCTAACAACAAAAGACAAAAAAATGAGCTATCTTGTTTTAGCACGGAAATGGCGGCCCAAAACCTTCGATGACCTCGTAGGTCAGGAGCCTATCGCCCGCATGCTGAAAAATGCATTGGCGCAGGGGAAGATCTCCCA
>JACRLO010000023.1 GCA_016235245.1 Nitrospirota bacterium
CCAACTCGGTCTGCGTTGGCTCAAGCGCTGCGTGGCGACGGCGATGCAGCGGCTGCCTGTCTTCAACGCCTGCCTAACGCCAATTCGTTTAGCGCCTGTCATCAAGCGGCTTTAATTAAATTGGTAAGGGAATCAGACTTCGGCATACAGAATCATTCAAGACTCTTGAAAATCGTCATGGAGTCCAAGGATATCCATTGACCGAGGTTGGGAAAAAAGACATTGAGAATATATCCAAGTTCATATTGGCGAATATCTGTAGTGCCGAGAAAAGAGCAGGAATCTATTCATCCAACGTTAGACAGGTTTATGAGACAGCCGAGTTATTGTCGGGTGCTACCGGTCTTCCTTGGCATGTCGATGAAAATCTAAGAAATTTGCATGTGGGGGTTTTCGATGGTTTGGCAGATGATGAGGTTAATTCCAAGTATCCCGATGCAGCTCGTCGTCTTGCGCTTTGGCGTCAGGGAAAATTGGATGTAAACGAAATCGGGATTCCGGAAGCCGAGACAATGAGGGATTTCTTGGACAGAATTAGATTAGCGCTTCAGCCAATTCTTTGTTCTGATTTGGATGTTGCAGTTGTTGTTGTTTCGCGATCTGTTGGAATCGCAATAATCAATATTCTCTTGGAAAATACATATTTGAGAGATAAACCTTATACTAGGTATCGGCTTGATCCTGGCTCAATCACACTGCTTGAAGTGAGCCAACCTCACGGAGCTAGGTTGACCTTTGACAATCGATCAGATTTTCTTAACCGTGCCATGAATTATCCGGACGATTAACACACCCTAGAATAAGGTGATATTAGTAATGACTTTAATGAACAAAGCCACGATGTAATGTAAACATCCCATCGTAATATTAAGGAAAAACAAGAATGTCTGATCGAGGTTATCCTGTTCAACCGATACTAGGTGAGGTCATGAGACGCGCCACTTCACTTGGGGTCAGGAAAATTATTGTAGTCTCATCTGCTGGTCGCACTGCCAAAGAGTGTGCTCAGTATTTCAATCCTAACGAATTTGATATCATTGTAGTTACGGATCGAGCACACTCATGGTGGCCAATTGATCAAATCCCCGAAAGCTATAGAGATACATTTCGCCAAGAATGGCCTTTTGAAGTCACAGAAAGTGATTATGCTTGCGGTATTGCACCGGATTCGGCGGTCGCACAAGAATTGTACAAGCTCGGAGTGAAAAGAATTGTTCAAGGTACAGAGGTTTTTAGAGGCATCCTATGGTCTTCTGGCTTAAATCTAAATCTTGTTGTTGCCGAAACCCTCAAGTTATTTGGGGATGGGGTCAAAGTCGCGATCGAGTGTGCGTTGATGGCATGTGATGCGGGTGCAGTAGAACCCGGAGAAACAATTATTTCAATAGCGTTGCCTCCGATGAAATCCCATGCCGCGCTTGTCATCCAAGCAACTCCTAGCGATGAGTTATTTGGAGTCACTTGGCAAAGAAGAGCACATCCTGGGTTACGTGTCAGGGAGATTATTAGTAAAGGCTGGTATTAAGGATTGTTTTTCCTAGTTCGAGACGTCAATCTCCATTACATTAAAAACACATTGGCCAAGCGGATTGCCAAAATAAAAGCTCTGGTTGGGGCTGACTTGGAGCTGAACAGATTTTACATCCTTTCAGTTTTGAAAATTTATTCGGACTAACAGTATAATCAAAGCGTCTCGTTTTCAGTGCCAATTATTGATTCGCCTTTTGTTTTATGCAGTTTATGGTGAGTGACCAAAGGGAAGTGAGCGTATCCAATTTGTTCTGCCATAGTTCTGAAGAGGTCTAGTGTTATGCCATATGACATTGTTGTGGTGTGGCGGGTTCTTGAGCATTGCAATCTAACATGTCCTTTCTGTGAATTCAGGAAGAATTTATCTTTTTCTCGAACTTCGTTTAGCACGGAAGAGATTTTACGATTTTCATTTTTGCTTGCAGAGTATTCTCGCCTGACAAACAAGAGGATCCTAGTGAGTTGGCTAGGTGGCGAGTCTCTTTTGTGGAAAGGCATATTCGATGTATCTCGGAGCCTGAAGAGTCATGGTTTATTGGTTTCTGCGACCACGAACGGTACCCTTTTGGGATTACCAGACATAGCGGAACAAGTAGTCCGTGTGTTTGATGAGATAACAATCAGCATTGATGGATTTAATTCAGTACACGATCAGCTAAGGTGTCAGGAAGGATTGTTCGAAAAGCTTCTAGAGGCGATAAGTAGGATTGATAAACTTCGGGCAACGATTCCATCTGCGCTGAATACTATTAGGGTGAATTCTATTCTTTCGTCGGTTTCGATCAATGATTTCGAGAAACTTTGTCGTCGTTTGGGTTCAGCGGGAGTCAATCAGATCACCTTTAACCAACTTATTAGCGATAAAAAGAGCGAACTATATGCTTCGCTGGGATTAAGGCCTGAACATCTAGATTCTCTGGCGAAGATTCATCAACTTGGTCGTCCATTATTCGAAGAATTAAATGTCAAACTTTTGGGGTCAGATCTTTATTTCGCTCGAATTCAGAAGTATATTTCCGATGAGCCAGTTTCAATTGCCAATTGTTATCCCGGGTCTCGTATTCTTTTCATCGATCAATTTGGAAGGATCGGTCCGTGTAGTTTTATAACTGCTCAAACTGGGATCCAGACAAGTGATGTTCACTCTATTAACGATTTTAGCTTATTGCCGGATAGATTGCGCCAATCTATTTTAACGAACCATCCTTCGCAATGCGATAACTGCTTGGATCCGAACGTTTTTGGTAAATTTGATAATCCATCCGTTCTCTTTAATCTGTCTCAATCTCGAATATCAAATGGACAATGTCTGGTCGATGCCGCTGGAAATTGCGATGATAGATCAATATGAAAGTCTAATAGTATCGTAGCATTGTGAAAAGATCAATGCGGTCTCGAAGTGCTAATTACGGTAATTGCTAGTTCACAGTCTTTACAAAAGTAGCCGGCACGGTACACTGATGAGTGAAGCAACCAACTTCCTCAGGAGGTGTGCCATGCGCAGCTTGACCGATTATATCACGGAATGTGCCTGGATTGACGTTTTCACCGTTTGGTTTGTCCTGGTCGACGATACGTTCAATCTTCTGTATCAGCGATTGCGTGCCAGCGGACCGATGCCGACTTTCGCCGACAGCGAAGTCATCACGATTAGCCTGATTAGCGATACCTATTTTCATGGCAACGAAGAACTCGCACTGGCGTTTGTCCGCCAACATTATTTGACGCTCTTTCCCAACTTGTTGTCGAATAGTCGATTCAATCGCCGCCGGCGGTCCCTAAGTGTGTGTATCGAAGGCGTGCGTCGAGCGTTGAGTGCCGCCTTGATTGATCCCGAGGACGCGCTCCGCTTGACGGACAGTGCCCCCATTCGTCTGCACCTATCAGCGGGACTACACCTGCCAAACTGTGTCGGGGGCTGTGTGTCTTTCTTATGTCCGAATGCAACAAATACCTGGGGAGCAGAAATATCTGCCAATTATTTGCGACCAGAAGATGTCGCTGAAGTCGTCCACTTCGTACTGGGCGCAGATTCGAACAATGCAGTTGCCCAAGTTGTATTTCGTTCGCTACAATCATTGGATCCTTAATTCAGTAGAGGATCTACATCAATGATTTGAACAACTGGCATACATTGTTTGTGCAAAACGTGTTTTGGCCGAGTCCGGATTCATATTCGAATCTGAACGCTATAATCCCACCATACCTTATCAACGGTTGAAAGAGAATCACACTCTCTGTAGCGGACAAACATAGGATCCGGTTAGTTTGCCTTGGCCAACGTTATTCTGAAATGGTCTGAATGCTTCGAATATATGTTAACTATTGATTGTAAAGGAGCCGTGGAAAAAATGTTCACTAAGACATCATCTGATGCCACGCTAAATGGTTTTCATATTCGCGTTGTGGTTTCGGTAGGAATTGCATGGGCAACGCTTTCTCTTGGAATAATGCTTGCTGGTTTTGTAGTGCCTCTAGCTTTTACGCAAGGAATTACCAACTTATCACTCTCTGTATACATGATAGCAGGTCTAGGGTCTCTGTATATTGGAATGCCATTGTCAACAAAGTTTGCCACGCTTGTTGGGGAGAAAAATACAATCCTTATTGGCTTAGGTATTGTAGGACTCGCATCAATAATATCTATCATTTTTGATGACTTTTGGACACTGACCATTGTCCGTTTTCTCGGTGGTTTCCGTCTCGCGCGCGAAGGCCATGTATGGTTTCGATCTTTTCTGGCCAGCGGGATATTTTCTTGGATGTGCAGGGGGAATTGGAATATTGTTCCTTGGCGGCAGCAATTCTGCGCTTCTGTTTTTCATGTGTGGACTACTTGCGTTAATATCTTTGGGAATAGTTGCTACTTTGCCATCCACTCCCGCAAGATTTGTAAAGCAGTATCAAACATCGGGGGATCTTACAGCTGATCTCATAGAGATAAACAGACCCGTTAGAGTATCGATCTCACGGTCCAGGTCTTCGGCCAAGCAACTTGCGATCTTATCCTGGGTACTAATGAATATTCTTTACTACGCGATTTTTCTATGGGCTCCAACCCTATTATTTCAAGCATTCGTTTCCAATTCGATCTTGTTTGCTTTAGGTCTATTGCTTTTTGGAGGAGTGCAGTTACCGAGCCAGTTATTAGCAAATCAGGTAATGGAGCGAGCAATACCCTTCAAACTTTTTCTGGTCAGTGTGACCACCTCCGTATGTGCTTTGGTAATCATCCTTGCTTGCTATAACAGCGGCTTTTCCATAATTGGATGGATAGCGCTGGCTGTGGCTACTATGTGGGCATGGGCTGCGCTATATCCATTAACAGATTTGCTTTCACAAACAGATAATAGCATAAGCGAAAATGCTCAACGATGGGGCAAACTATCTGCAGTTTTCGGTCCTCTGCTTGTTGCTTTAGTTTGGGACTGGTCTTCATCTCCAATCATCGCGCTGTTTTCTGTTGCTATCGTTCTAGTAATATTGCTGGCGTTGATCTTCTGGATTGTAATGCGAGATGCAAACAGTGAATTTCCTGCATAGCCACCGTTCCATTACTTATCCACATGACTCGAGGAAGAAAAGGCAAAGACAATTGGGATTTAACTATTGTCCAGCTTGTGGGACGCCACTTACACAAGGATGGAGAGGGAAAGACTTGGCTGTTTGCGATGTATGTGGATATGTCATACACTTATCTCCCGCATCTGTGGTCTGTGCTTTGTTAATAAGAAAAGACAAGGTTTTGCTAGAAAAGCGGCGATATGACCCTAGTGCTGGTCTATGGTGTCTCCCAGGGGGCTTTGTCAAAATTGGCGAAAGCACCGAAGACGCCTTGAAACGCGAAGTCAAGGAAGAGCTTGGCGCGAAAGTGAACATCGGTGATCTTCTGGGGGTATATAATGACATTCAGTTAAAGACCGTGGTAACGGTCTATGCCTTTCCTAGGTTTAAAGGCCGTGTACTATCGAGAGAAGAGACCTTGGAGGCAAGTTGGTTTCAAATTAGCAAGATCCCATGGGACAGTCTAGCGTTTCCAAGTACTCATCAAGCACTTCGAGATTTGGCCGCGACTTATTTTACTTCACAGAAACGATGGAAATCCAACAGACTGGGGAAAGATCTTTTTGGAAAGAGTAATAATTTTTCTAGAACTATATGCATCGACTTTGATGGTGTAATAGCCGATATTTCCGGGGGGTATTACGGGGAAAGTGTCTTTGGTAAACCATTAAAAGGAACAAAAGGTGCTCTTAAGCTGCTACACAATCTTGGTTGGCGAATAGTGATATACACAAGCCGCAGAAGAATTAACTCCATCAGAAAATACATGGAAGAAAATGATTTATATTTCGATGATATAAATAAGGAATCGCACGACCCGGATGCTATTTTTATCAAGCCTATAGCAGATATTTACTTGGATGATAAGGGTATGACTTTTAACGGAGACTGGTCATCCACGGTGCACCAAATCAAGTCCTTCCTGCCTTGGTACGAATCACTATAGGCAAGGTATCAATAATTTGTCACGTTAGGACCATTTTTTCTATGAGGTGGCAATGAAAGAACAAAAGTATTCGCCCCTGGGATTAAAAGGTATCGGCCATATCGAAATCCTTGTAAGGGATTTGCAAAGTTGTTGTGAATTCTACAAAGAGAAGATTGGATGGGTGATATCTGAACGCACAGAAGATTTTGTAAACTTCGAAGTGTTAGGTGTTCCGTTCTCACTTCTAGCGGTGAAACCACTACCGACTGCCGTGTCAATAGAAATGCCACAGAACTCAGTTATCCTTCTTTTTCTCGTGGATGACTGCGACGAAGTCGTCTCCGAGCTTATCGCCAAAGGAGTGCATTTCATATCTATGCCGTCAGATAAACCCTGGGGCAGAGTCGCTGAATTCTGTGATCCCGAAGGCAACAAGTGGCAAGTAGTCAAGAAAAATGTTTGACTTTATGAAGAGAGGAGATATCTTATCTATATACGACGTGAATCCATGTCCCACTTTGTGAGTATGTTTAGTGTCGCCATCAAATCGTGCAACATGCCGAATTATTTTCGACCCCTGATTCGAATATGTCGTTGGATTACCGATTAGCTCTCAATAATCACGACATCGTGGACACTTTTTTCGTGTGGCAACGATCGTCAAGGGTCGTCTAAAGATTTCCAAAGGCGGAAAATTGTCCACGATGTCGTGATTATTGACAATTAGCTTTATGCGGTCGAATAGGTTTTCTTTCGATGCGATTGCCACAAGCCTCCAAGCGATATCCTGCCTGTTTGACTCTTTAGTGACATTGATCCTGCAATGAGATAGGACACGAATCCCAAGAAGCGATGGCATTCCTGAATTTGCTTTAGCGGATTTGAAAAGGAATTTAGTCAGAGATTGCCAATGGATAGTACCGAGAGGGGCAAGCTGGTATCAAAATAATTGAAAAGGCTCGGGGCGCAGAAGAATGTTGATGGATACCAGGTTCCCAAACCAAGGCCAAGTTTTGGTCGGCCAAGTAATTCAACAATTTTCTGATTTGGCTTATTTGCAAGCTTCGACTCCCTCGTGTATAATAAAAATGCGCAGTGTGGATCAATCTGCCCAAACCATTGGGTGATGCAGTACCGCCGCTTCAGTAAATTCCGAAACGAGTTGTCTCAAACCTATGATACTGTTGGCGAATTCAGTTTTTCCTAGCGACTTACCGAGTTCTCCCAATTCAAGCGACCATTTCATGCGCTAATTTCCACACGACATAAGATTCGCCAACAGTATCCACTTATTGACACATTCCGTAGCCGAAATCGTAGAATATTCTACCCATGTTGGGGACAGTCTTGGAGTGTCCAAGGGAGAACAGAAGATGGAAATGCAGCGTAGTGTTTATGTAATAACCGGTGCAAATAAGGGATTGGGTTTATCCTTCGTTAAGGAAGCAATCCAGAGAAATGGTACTGTCGAAGCAATCAGCAAATCGCCACAATCCTCCAGTCTGTCATTTGAATGTAATTTTGATTTTACCCAATTGGATTGTTCGGATGCGGTTGCAACAGGAGTATTCTGGGTAGCTCTAAGCCGGAAATGTCATTCAGATACAGATGTTATTCTCATCAACAACGCAGGCACCTATTACAAAGGTTTGCTCACGGAGACAGACCCGGCGACGTATTTGCAGCTCATAAAAGACAACTACTTGTCTGCGGTCAACATGACCAAAGGATTTGTAACCAACTTTAAAAAGGGTACAATCGTTAATATCATTTCGACTGGTGCATTGAGGAACAAGGCAGGTGGATCAGGTTATGGTTCCGCAAAAGCTGCAGAAGCATCATTCTTCTCGGCATTACGAGACGAGTTCAAAAGCACTAATTTTCGAATCATGAACATTTATGCCGGCTCTATCAACACTTGGTCCCCTAACCCAGAACCCGGCTGCATCAAACCAGATGAGCTAGCAAAATGGATTTTAGACACCGCAATAATGAAGGGCACTTTCGAGATAGCTGACTGTACTTTGTTGCCATTCAGCGAATAGGATTGTCGAGCCTAACGAATAATGTCGAAATCAGGAGGTGTACAATGCAGTATCGTAGCTTTGGGTCAATCGGATGGAACGTCTCCGCGATTAGCACAGGAACATATGCAATAGGTGGCAATTGGGGACCGACTGACGACAAATCCTCTATCGCGGCTATCAGAAGAGCTTTTGACCTCGGTGTGAACTTTTTTGACACCGCAGACGTTTACGGATTGGGCAAAAGCGAAACATTGCTATCAGAGGCCCTTGCAGGAATGCGCACCAAGTTCTATATAGCTACCAAAGGTGGACGTGATTTCTACTCTGCTCCACCTAAGATATCGAAAAACTTTGATGTCAAGTACCTCGCGGTGGCATTAGACAGAAGCCTCGGTCGACTGAAAACTGATAATGTTGACCTTTATCAACTGCATGGTCCCACCATAGATCAAATGAAACAAGGAGATATTTTCGAGTTTGTCGCTAGAGCCAAGCAACTTGGTAAGGTCCGTGCATGTGGGGTTTCGTTGAACACCCTGGACGAAGTGAGAACAGCGCTTTCATCCAAGATAGTTGAGGCAATCCAGTATCCCTTTAGTATATTGAACCAGAACAACGGTCCCGAAGTGTTTGCTCTCTGCAAAAAGCAAGGCGTTGCATTAATTGTACGAGAGCCATTGGCTCAAGGGCTTTTGACCGGAAAATACACTTTGGACTCGAAATTTCCCGCTGACGATCATCGTTCGCGCGAGTGGACACGTGAGTTTTTGGAAAGCAACCTTCACAAACTCGGTCGTTTGCCCTTTCTTGCTACTGCAAACAGGTCTATGGTGCAAGCAGCTTTGCAATTTATTCTTTCTTTTAATGAAGTTTCTACCGTGATTCCGGGCCCTAGGAACTCGAAACAGCTAGAAGAACATTTAGGGACATTCCGAGCTACTCTTCTTACAAAGGAGGAGATTTCTCAAATATTGCAGGTCTAGGGTCATAGAGTATTGGAATAGTAATGAAAAGGAATTCTATTTGAAGATAAGGACGAATAAGCGGACTCTTGCCTAGGTACTAACAGATCTTTGACTTTGTGAAACGTTACCGCTGTTGTTAGCGTTTGGTATTCAGAACCTAATCAACGGCATTCGGATTTATCAGAATTCATCTGGAGATGTATGTAAGATGCTTTTGTCAGATTGAAAGCAGAGCTCAGGACGACTTGTTGTGGTCCACTTGCTCTGCTTTCTCATTTAATGGGAACCGATGGTCTCGATATCTTTCTGTGAGCCATTTGATTCGAAAATCAGAATCAATGGTCAGTGACTTCGCAGTTACGCATCCCAAGAGTAAATTAGGAAGTCACTAACTCAAATCCAATTTGCGAAATACGGGGGGAAAAGTGAATCTCTACGACGAACTGAATGCGTACTTAAAATCCCAAATTCTTTTGACAGTTGCAACACTCGGAAAGGAATATCCTTGGACTTGTAGTGTATATTTTGGGTATTCAGACGGCCGCTTCTATTTCACATCGAAGCGGGATACACAACATGCCAAAGATATCGGAAATGGCGCGATTGTTGCTTTCGCAGTTGCAGACTCAGCACAAACACCATCTGCTGTTATCGTAGGAGTTCAGGGACGCGGATTTTGCCGTCCAGCCAGGTTGGACGATGCTACTAAAATAGTAGTAAATTACGGTCAGAAATTCAAAGAATTTCTGGCTGACTATGGTAGTCTTCCTAATCTCCTTGAAGTTATGAAAGGGGGCACTGTTTACGTGATTGAGGCGCACAGCATAAAGTTTACTAACAAGAATTTATTCAAAGACGCCCAGATTCTCTCTTTTGATCTTCGAGCGTAATGGCAAATGCCTACATTCCCATGATCTGGTTGATTGGGCCCATTGGCTGGGGGATCGATCTGTTAGTCGAGCACTATCCCACAGAAAACCAAGGCTGTTTTTGCAAAGGTTTTCAAAAGATGTTCATCTGGGATTGTGCGATGATCTCTCGGATGATAATGGATGGAAACAGAGTGCGACTGTTCGGGAATAATCTGGGCAACTCAATTGAAGCCCGAGACCTGCGAAAGAGATTAAATTCAGATGGTCATATCTTGGTCGAGATTGGCTCTGATCCTCCCAGCCCGCCAATGGACTTAATTATTCAATCCAATAATGGAAGCCGCACGTGGATCTCAAACATAATTCCGCCGAAACTTGAGGAACTTGTCCTGACTTTGAAAAAATACAAAGCGGAAAGTCCTGACATAATTTACACAGATCATTGGCTAGACACCTGCGATATCAAGCCATACTTTGCCGAATTTGGAGTATTCTCCCCAAAGCTGCTTTACTGCAATGCTGGGGATTGTAATGAGCTGGGAGCAGTTAATCGACTAAGTGAGTATTTGAACGTTCCGGGAATAATTCAAGTATCTTTGAAGATTCAGGTAGAGATGCAGGATCTGGCAAAACAAATCAAGCCACGTCGACAACATGCAATCGTGCTTACTAGAGACAGTAAGAATATTTTCATAATGTGGAACGACACTATACATGAAGTCCAAGTCGAGCCGTTATACGATATCAGAACAACCGGAGCTGGCGCAATTTTCTCTGCCAGGATCATTGATTACCTTGCTAAAAGAATCAGCGACTGGCAGTCGTATATTCTTCAAGCAGTTTCTTATTCGACTGCACATACTATGCTCGCTCTCAAAAAAAACATACGACCGTACTATTTATAGATTGTACTTCGTAAAATTCTAAACACTTAACCTATCTTAAAAGTATCACTTGCCCATGGAGTAGCCATTGACGTTTTGGTGGTAAATGACCTTCCGGCGGAAGAGTCTGTCTGGCAAGGGTAGCCTGGTGTACGCGAACCAGTTTAAATGCAGTTTGATGTCGACAACAAGCAGCCAAGCGCGCTCGGGCAGCTTTGGGGAGAATTGCATACCCAGTAGTCGCAATCTTCAACTATGAAGAAATCAACATCACGCTAGATTGGGAAATTGTTAACTTTTTATCTGTATTTTTGATTGGCGAGGTTTGAAGTGGATGCTGTTTTTGATCAGATGCGAACTCTAAAGGAAGATAACTGGAAAGCACTCAAGGAAATTCTATACCAGTTAGATGTTATCATAGGTAAGAACCCATCTAGCAGTATGCGACGCGTGCTAGAAAGCCGTGATTTTGTTCAATATCTTGGCTATTCTTTTAGTCCGAATGAACATCAGGCATTTCTTGATGTATTGAATTCGAGTTATGGCGAGCATATTGTAGAGACTTTCAAGCGTCGATCGATTCAATATATTTCAAGACTGTTGAGGCTCCTTGAGAGATTCCCGGACCCTACGATCGATCAAATGACCAAAATGCGGTGGGAAACATCAATTAAGGGTCTTCTTAGAGATATGGGGGCGCTTGATGATTCCAATTCTACTTTGAAACAGGTAGAAGATTTCGCGAAATCGACCCTTGAGTTAACAAGATTTACTGCAACTTGGCATGATCCTGAGTTGGTAACTGCGTTGTATCTTCTTGAGATGAGCGATAAAGAGGGTAGAGGTATAACACATACGGCGGAAGAATATTTACTTGGAATGGCTCGACGCGAATTGGAGGTACTAATCGATCCTTCAAGCAAAAACTTTTTCAGTTCACTGCTAGATGATGAGGCGAACATTTGGTGGGGATTACTCACGCTCCTAGACTGGAAGCGGGAAAATTTTGTCATATATCAGTATTCAGGAATGGATGGATTTCTAAAAATAATTGACCGGCTATTATCAAGAAATAGCATAACTTATCCCAAGGGTAAGGTGGCTCGGAAAGAAATCACCTTTGAGATACAATCAGAACAGAAGACCGTATTATTTATTGGTAGTGCTGCTTTTCAAATCGCAGATATTATCCAAGATAATGAAATTTCAGATTATCCGATGCGTATTCGCAACCAGGTTCTTGAATTCCAAAAACCGTTCTTGTTCGGGCAAAAAATGCGCCAACCTAGCCATTTGTACTTCAGATGTTTGGAATCTGAGGTCTGGGGAAGAATGCTTGCATGGAAAGATGGCAAAGGGATGCTTGATGAACGTGGCATTTCTTTACGGCCAGGTAGTTATGTGTTTCATCAATAACGTTTACTGAACATAGAATTACCTTGAAGTAACCAGTTCGATTCACTAGAGAAGAGGTTGAGAAATGCCTTTCCCGAACATCCCTTTTTGGAAGCAATCCGAACGCATGACTGTTGTATCCCTGCCCGGGGTCTCAGGACAAATGATTCGGGCAAACGGAGGGTACTGGCGAATACGATTGATTGAAATGCGCCTCTCACGTGACTGGGTGTTTACAACAAGATTACATCCCTCGTTTCATTTGCAATACAGTTTCAATGGAGAATACGTTCAGACACTTGTTGGACCCCAACAATTGGGAGCGTTTCGCGGTGACAAGCGTCTAGTACAAATGAGTCCGCAAGTAGTTACTCCACCTATTCCTCATACCGGAGCGCCTTTCGAGATCGGGTTGGCGTTAATTGCTGTTCCAGGCGAGGAATTGGCTGAGGGAATGCTCAACCTTTTGAGTGGGCTTTCCGGAGCTGTTGGACGTTTGGACGTTGTTGCAGCAGTTGGGATTGCGGATCTACTTCGGCGGGGAATAAATACCGTGTTGGGTCTAAATACCTGTGAGATGAGGTTGGGTTGGAGTGGGCAAATTGGACAGCATGAATTCTTAAATCAGACCCACATCATTGTAGCGCCACCTGGTTTAAGTGATTGGACGCCACAGAACCTCAGCGTGATTGGCGGACAATTGCATATTAAGAATGGGGATATTTCGCGCGTCAGTTATTTGGTATTCTCCATTGAAGTTGCAGAACGTCGCGAAGACTGGTTTGAAATCCCAGATATAAAGAATGCCCTCAATGATTTCAATGTAGAGCTTAGCAGGTCTAGCATCCTTCGAGAGAAATATCTTGCATGTGTAGAAACACTGCTTACCGTTGTCCGAACATCACCATTTCTTATTTCGCCTCAGCGAGACGAAATAATAGAGGGATTGATAGCGGCAAAGAAAAATGCTGAAGAGCAAAACTCGGTTTTGTTCCGTTCAGAATCTGGGACCGTTGCCGAGAAAGTTATTGATGACACGCGTGAAAGAATGTTGCAGTTCTATTCGAGAAAATCCACAGATTTCATTGAAGATGACAGCGAAGGTGTACACCTCGATCGAACACTTAACATAGGCCCGATAGTTTCGTGAATTGGCACCAGGGAGTCTTTTCTCGTTTGAGTATCCGTATCACGAGGCTTAAATGGACACAATCCATGATGTTTGGATCGTATAAGTACACACGGTTAAGAGTTCATCTGCTCAGAAGCAGATGACTTGTGGCGAGGAACAACGAATGGAAAAAACATATCAGCCATTATATAGGAACTCATTCGCTCTGTGTATTGGCATTGACAACTACTTAAATCTAGGAAAACTTGAGACTTGCGTTGCTGGAGCCAAAGAAGTCGCAAGCCTTCTTGCACTTCAGAATTACAAAGTCATGGGGATTTACAATAGCAAAGCCACAGCCTCAAGCATTCGAAAAGCGCTCGCTGAATTCGCGGAAAGTTCAGCAGAGGATGATCGGGTCTTCATATATTTTGCAGGTCACGGTATGCGGAGAAAGAATGTTTCAAACGAAGAGGTAGGTTATTTGGGGCTATATGATACGGGCAAAAATTATAGCAAAGCTCTTTATTTTCAAGATATTATACGAGAATTTCAATTCATTAAAGCCAAACATATTTTTTTGGCACTTGATGCTTGCTTTAGCGGATTAGCTCTTGCTCGACAAGGTGACACTATGAGCGTGCCGTCTGACGACATTGGAACTATAGCCCAGAACCTAACTCGCAAGCGCGCGATAGAAATATTAACAGCAGGAGGAGCCAGGGATTTTGTGTATGATCGGCTCCCATACGGAGAAACAAACCTTTCGCCATTTACGTATTTCCTAACTCAGGGTATCCTGGGAAAAGCTGATTGGAATGGAATAATTACTAGTTATAGTTTGGCAGGATACGTGCGCAATAACGTCCAACTTCACGCCTCGGGGCAGATACCACAATTTGGACCAATCCCTGGGAGTAGTAGCGAAGGAGCCTTCGTCTTTCGCTTTCCGCAGAGTGGATCGGATGAACCTAGATATTTGAAAAATAGCATCCACCTCGATAATAATGCTGTTTCTAGAAAACAAGAGCCGGACTTTGATGATACCATTATTCAAATCCAATCTCAGTGGAATGACAATTGGGAATACATAAGGCACTTCATGAAACTATTGGATCAACTTGCGGAAAGCCATTCTGAAAGCGGTCTTCTACAGGCTCTAGGGAGTAGAGACATATTCTCATGCCTGGGTTTTCCGATGGATGCAACGGAGCATGAAGCATATGTATCTCTTCTTCATTCAGCTTATTATGACATAGAGTTAGAAAGTTGCAAGCCAAGATTGAAGCTTTACTTCCGTAGACTTAAGAACCTTTTGGCTAGGTTTCCTGATGATAAAATACAACTCGAGACAAAAAACAGATGGCAGTCCATTGTTCAAGACATACTCAATACTATGGGGGATGAAGAAGATGCTGCACTAACCCTCAAGCGTGTGGAGGATTTCGCAAAATCGACCTTGGCCTTAACAAGATTCACAAATACCGCACACGACCCAGAGCTTATGTCGGCTCTCTATCTAATCAAAAAGCTCGACTATGCTGATCATGGTGGTTCCGCCAAAGTCGAACAATTTCTGCTCCAAAAAACCAAACATGAATTGGAGCAGTTGATTGATCCCAGTAGCAAGAATCTGTTTACTGAGATGCTGGATGATGAAAGTAATGTTTGGTGGGGGATCCTTGTGCTCCTTGACCATTCAATAGAGGACTTTCAAATACACGATTATAGGGGGATTTCCGGCAGCATACGTCTCATGGAAAGATTGATTGCTCGAAATAAAATAGTATATCCTAATCATGAGGTAGCACGAAAAGAAGTGGCTTTCGAAATACATAATGAGCAAAAGACGATTTTGTGGATAAACAATTTGGGATTTCTCATTGCTCAGTTGTATGATCTGAACAAGGTTCAAGGAATTGGAGATTGTATTCGCAAATATGTATTACTGTTACAACATCCCTTTTTATATGGCGAGAAACCTCGTGTAACTGAAAGTCTCTTTTTCCGGTGTTTAGAGTTGGAAGTATGGGGACGGATTTTATCTTGGAACTCTGGTATCGCCAAAGATCATATAGGGCGCGAAATAAAACCCGGCGAATATAGGAAGGGCTATAGGTTATTTAGGGTCTGAACGACTCGGTTTTCGAATGTTGCCAAGTCGTGTGGCATAAATCTTTGCAAGAAGAGGATATTGCAAAAGAAAGATTTTGCGTTACTGTTCATATACTGATTGTAGAGTCGTGTTTGGTGTTGAATGTCGATTACGAAAAAAACTGCTTGCTTCGTTCCATGTTAGACAAGTTCGCTAACTCCATGCATAGAGCAGCGTGACCGCAACCAAAATCATTTCCCACGAATCTCGCTAATCTGCACTAATCTTTAATTTTGATTCGTGTGGATTCGTGTGATTAGCGGGAAAAATCTTCGGGGTTGTGATAGTTTCTGCAGAGGAATACTATACAATGACCGAAGGAAACCCCTGCGCTTAAATCAACTAATATTTCAATATGCTATCACATTTCCAGTATTGTAGCATTTGAGTTCATACTTGAGCGGCAACAATAGTGCGGCGTACGGGCTTTCAGCCGAAGTCTCGTTTGTGATTTGTTACTACTACTGAGCTACAAATCCGAGGTGTTCTTGTGGCGTATCCGAATCTTTCCGAGATTACTCTTTTAGAAGCTTCGATAGCTATCAAAGGAAAGCAGCTATCTCCAATTGAATTGGTTTCTGCATGTCTGGCTCGAATCGAAAAACTCAATCCTATCCTAAATGCCTATATTACGGTAGCACACGATGAGGCTTTGAGTAGTGCTCGGTCTGCCACAGAGGAAATTGCTCAAGGAAATGCATTGAAGCCTTTACACGGTATTCCCATGGGGATCAAGGACGTTTTTGATGTTGCCGGAATGCCAACCACCGCAGGAAGTTCCCATACTACATTTCCGTCAATCGATAGTACTATTGCCAGAAAGTTAAAGGATGCAGGGGCGATCTTGTTAGGGAAACACAATATGCACGAATGGGCCTGCGGAGCTACTAATCGTGAGTCACATTTTGGACCAGTTCATAATCCTTGGAATGTGGATTGCATCTCAGGAGGATCAAGTGGAGGTTCAGCTGCGGCAGTTGCCGCTGGACTGGATCTTGGATCAATCGGAAGTGATACAGCGGGGTCTATCAGAATACCTGCCGCGCTGTGTGGAGTGGTTGGATTAAAACCAACTTTCGGCTCAGTAAGTAGAAACGGGATGGTCCCACTAAGTTGGTCATTAGATCATGTAGGGACTATAGCGCGAACAGTTGACGATGTTGAAACGCTTTTTAAAATAATAGCGCAGAAGCCAACAAACATTGTAGAGAGCAACGAGATCAGTGCTTCAATAGTGCAGGCTGATGGAATTCGGTGCTCAGACAACCTGGTTGGACTTAGGGTAGGCATACCCAAGACATACTTCTTTGATGGTTTGGATAAGGAAGTCCAGAATGCTCTCCACAAGGCCATAGAAGATATTACAAACTTTGGAGCGATAGTAGACGAAGTATCGTTACCGGATGTCGCAGAAGCAGTCAACGCTCATGCAATCATCATGTATAGTGATGCGGCAGCATATCACGAGGAGTCGCTTGCATCAAATGCTTTGATTTTCAGCGATACCGTGATCGGAAGGCTAAGGCGAGGGCAAGAGTACAAAGCCACAGAGTACTCAAAAGCAAAGCAAATACAATCGAGTTGGACTAAATGTTTGGAGCACCTATTTCAAAAGATCGATGTTCTTATTACTCCAACAACGGCGGTGCCAGCCCCTCATATCATTAAAGTACCAAATAGCGAAAATCGTCCTTTGATACTGTTGACATGTTTGTTTAACCTTACAGGCAATCCGGCTATATCATTACCATGTGGGTTTACATCTCTTGGACTTCCAATTGGCATGCAGTTGGTGGCAAAAAAGTGGTACGAATCGACTCTTGTTGCAACAGCAAGATTCTATGAGCAATCTCATCCATGGTCGAAGCAACGTCCTGGCATTCCAAGTTAAACTTCTGTCGCACTGGACTGCATGCACTTTGGGAACAAGAGTGAAACGAGTTAAACATGGAATGCATGCATTATTATGAGCTTCCTCGTCATTTCAGTGAAAATCTTGAACTAAGAACCGAGATTATTCCGTGCCTCAAAATTTTGTTATTCGGGTAACCAAAAATGCCGGTAGTTGACATCAAGTTCAAAGAACGTGTTGTGGCAGGCCATCAATTATGTGGCATCGCAGAAGATGTTGCTCGGGTAGTGGCATGTCACCTTGACTCACTGCCGGAGCATGTGTCAGTGGAAATCATACCTCAAACACCTTGGATCTTGAATCGCAAGGACATCGATATCGAGGTGAGACTGCACCTGTCTTCTCGTAGTAACCAACGTCCAGCGATTGCAGAGCTTGCAAGAGCACTTGTGAATTTGGCTGAAAGATATCTTGCAGAGCAAGATATCACATGCTCACTAAGTGCGACAATTCAAGTATTTCAAGAGGGGGTATATGAGCATTCCGTGAAGAATGAAAACGGGAGCTAGAGTTGAGTCGTATACCCCATGAGGCAATCGTCTCTGAGTTGGCCTCGTCCCCGGTGGGCTTGATCGCCGTGTCATTGAGTGGCTCGATTGGATTGGCATTGCCAAGATTCGTGCGAGCACTGAAAAAAATCTCATCAGCTCGCTCCATAAACTCTTGATGCCATTGGGTCAACAACTCCTACTAATCTGATTCTGATTGCAAATGTTTTTTCGTCTTCGGGGATTTCGTAAATACTCGAGCACGACTCTCAACTTGAGATCGGGTGAGTATTGAGCATCATTCTCGACCTGAGTTTTTCGTATGGTCATGTCAACCCTCCCCCAGTATTATATCTGAAAAATTACTTTCTAACGTCAAGTGAATCGGCTTTTCCAAAATCGCGGAACGATGAAGAGAAAACTTACTCGACGATTGAGTGGGGTTCTACCAACCGAATGTACGCTATGCCATAATTGTTAATCTTATGACGCATTAAAAAAGTCCACGCCTTTTATCAAGCGTGGACTTTTGATTCTTCAAGCCAACGTAACAGTAACAGGAATGGTATTCACCTTAGCTGTGCAGTCCCCCATTCCAATAACCAGTCTCGCCATCAAAGTGATGGGTAAGGTGTTGTGTAATTGACTACTTGATGAACACAATGTTCTGGGACAAATGACCACTGAGCGAGTTCGCCAACCCAATCCCCATAATAGAAATGCACCGCTCGCGCTGCGACTGTACTACAATGCCACCAATGCTCGCGTCGTTCCCAACAGAGCGGCAAGGTGTAACGTATTCGACGCGAGACAGCACCTCCAAGCTAATACGGGTGTAAATAAATGGCGGTGCCGCAAGCACTGCCTTTTTTATTCCCAGGTCTTAGAGACCAAGCTCCTCTTTCCTTCCCGCCAACAATATTTCATCCCCGATCTCTGCTGGCAGTGTCTTGATCATTTCCCTCAACCGGTGCTGGTACAGGCTGAGAGTGAGATTGATAAGGAGGGTTTCGCGCCAAGACCCAGAATAATCCTTTAGGATAAGCAGACCTTCGATCACCTTGACCATAGCAAGACCATTCCCGATTATGCGGTTGTAAGGTGTTTCAAAGTGAAAACCATTCGGAAAGGAGAACTGGGTTGTCGAAGAATTGGGATCTGGGTTTTTCCGAGTATTGTCGTCCATGGCAGAATTCTATCACACAAAGATGGAATGACAAACTGGGTCATATCCAACATCTTTGGATTATTGCTGCTCACAACTTCAGTATCAGCTTTGGGATTTTTGGCTCACTGTTTATGATTTTTTCCAGTCCTTGTAGGGCAGCCAATCCCTTCTTTGTCAGCGAGCATTTTTTGTTGTTCTTGGAGACGAATCCAGATTCCCCAGCGTCTTCAGGTGTTTAGAATTCCGATGTTTTCAATGAGATGTCAGAAAATTCAACACATCACTGTGGCAATCAAGAATATTGCACATACGGCAGGAGTTGTCCCTGCCGTACATTTTTTGCTGTGCCTCTGTTGCCATAACGCCAATTCGCGCTCACCTAGACTCTTGCTGGAGAAAGCGTTCCTGATGAAGACAAAAATCGCGCTAATGCCGTAAGCACGCTCGTGTTTATGCACTGGAAGTTGTTACGAATGAAAGTTGTTGTCAGACGGCTTGGTTTTGTTACAACTTCTAGTGATCTGCCGCCACAATCGCCACATGAACCTCCACCTGGGTTTCCGTCATCTTTTTTGAGTGGAATTGCTTTACTCCATTTCTTTCGGAGCTTTTAGTTTTTTCTTTCCGCGCATTGTCTCATGGTCGTGATCTCCAAGCCACTGCTCACTTTCCCCTCGCACGTTTGCAGGAACACAGATCGATCGTGCGCGTCTCTCATGCAGGACAGCCAAAAGATCATCGTCACTCATGGAGTCTACCTGTATCCCAAATCGCTCACGAAATCCATTGACATCCAACGCATATGCGAGGGTTTCGAGCATTGCCCAATTCGTCATATGCTCCACGCGACTGCCTGCCTTCTTCCAAGGATGCTCTAGATCCTCTAGTTCTCCTAGCCACGTGATGTAGCCAGTTTCAACTTCTTCGATCCCATATCGCGCTCGCATCACCTTTCCGACTTTGTATAGTTGGTGAATCCCGCTGTGATCCCAAAGCTGGCGCGTTAGTTGCTTGGCAGTCTTTTCATCGTCCTGGGTAGTGGTTGAATAAATCAGATATCCACCATCTGAAATTCCAAAGCGCTTCTCGACCTCAATTTGTTTTGGGTCTAACTGCAGGCGACCAGTAATCCCTGCAACCGATGGGAACTTTTCGTCGTAGCGATACAATTTTCCAAAAGACATCTCCCAGGTCTTGAAGCTGTCCGGTGCGTGTTCTAATTCAATGACGGCGCGATATGTAATTCGCGCAGGTTCTAGCGCGCTCGGATCAATACGATACGGCGTTAGGTCCATCCTGGGTCTGATTGCCGTTTCGTCCTTCGACAATTCAATCTTTTGTTTGGCATCTTCGTTCTTTTTCTGGATCGCCATCAGCTCTTGTTCCGTCCATGCCAGGACTTCTCCCAACCGGATAAAGTACGGACTGTAGCGCTTGAATTCATTGGGCTCTTCAATGCAACTCTGCCAAAACCACCCATTTGACTCCGCGACCACGGTACCACGGTTAGGAGGCAAATCGCAGACCCAGGTTTCAGACGAATCGTCTCGCACCCAAGACAACGGTCGGGTAGAGAGATCAATATCTT
Source organism: Nitrospirota bacterium (assembly GCA_016235245.1). NCBI lineage: Bacteria > Pseudomonadati > Nitrospirota > Nitrospirota bacterium. The sequence goes on from JACRLO010000023.1 coordinate 20,588, forward strand.
TGGCGGAACCTTCGCGTGCGCCGGACAAGAGTAAATGGATGAGTGTCTTCCAGAATTGCTCCTGCTCCTTGGCGTCCTCTTCCGCCATTTGTTGCAATATCGATTCATGTTCGGCTAAGAAAGCCAGAAACTCTGGTGCTGCTTGCGGACTCAGTCGCATGCGTTCAACTTCAGCATGCGGGCGATCTGATACTACCTTCTCCTCTTTTGCTTTCGCATTGGATTTCTTTGCTGGACGCTTTAGTTCGGGCGCTGCCGGCATGGGTGAAGATGGTATGCGTTGAATGATGGGGATTCCTTCGGTTCGCCACTCCGTTGTTTTGCCAAATGTCTCTACCAGTTCCAACGCTTGTTTCGCCGAAATGACTTCAAGCTTTTGAGGGGGATTATCCCAGATGACAACCCCACGCTTGGACTTCCACTTTTCACGCTCCACTGGACCCAGCCACGCCGGTGGTTCATTGGAACTGGAGGCAGACTTGTATGAGCCGTACTTTTCATAGTTGATCCGTAGGCCCCAGGAAGGGACGACCTTCTCGACTTGTCCTGTGTATCTTGGTCCGCCATTTGAACTATTTACTGCACTCGCTACCTGCGCTGGCGAAGAAAAACCAAAAATCTGATTGGCGCGCGCAATAAACTCCTGATGCCAAAAGGTCAGTAGCTCTTCTCCGATTTGATTCTCAACACAAATCTGCTTGGCTTGTTGCGGGTCTTGCAAATATTGAAGCACGACCCGCAACTTGAACTCGGGCGAGTATTCTACCGTTACCTGTGGTTTCGCTTTTCGCTTGGGCATCCTAACCTCCGGTCACCGCCCCACTTGGCATGTAGAAATTTGACACCAGAAAGAAAAAACATATAATGCAGGCGTAAACAAATGGCGGAGCCGCAAGCCCCGCCGTTTTTTATTCCCAGGTCCTAGAGACCAAGCTCCTCTTTCTTTCCCGCTAGCAGTATTTCATCCCCGATCTCAGCTGGCAATATCTTGATCACTTGCCTCAACCGGTGTTGGTACAGGCTGAGAGTGAGATTGATCAGGAGGGTTTCGCGCCAAGACCCAGAATAATCTTTCAAGACAAGCAGGCCTTCAATCACCTTGACCATAGCAAGTCCGTTTTCGATTATGCGGTTGTAAGGTGTTTCCAAGTGAAACCCATTTGGAATGGAGAATTGGATCGAAGAATTGGAGTCTGGGTTTGTCTGAGTATTTTCGTCCATAACAGAATTCTACCACACAAACATGGACCGACAAATTTTGTCACATGCAACATCTTTGGATTTTTGACTCTTTTCCAAAAGTAAAGTCACTCAATCTGGGAACCTACTGCTCGCTGCAAGGGTCAACCCTATTCTGAATGCCGTTTGATCCATTGCTCGCTTTCCGTTCGCGCCGCCACAGGAATGTGTTTAGATTGCGCACGCCTATGGTGTAAAATATCCAGTATCTTGTCATCGGTAATGAGATTAGGCGATAGGTGCAGTCGTTCCCTGAATCCATCCACATCTAGCGCATAGGCCAGAGTTTGTTCCAGTGCCCAATCTGCCATGTGTTGCTCTCTGGTTCGCGGTGACCGCCAGGGTTGTTCAGGGTCTTCCAATCCTCCTAACCATGTGCAGTATTGAGTTTCAACTTCCTCAATTCCATAACGTGCCTGCGTGATCTTACCCTCTTTGTATAGACGTTGAATTCCACTTGCATCCCACAGATGTTGTGCTTGCGTCGTGGCGATTTGTGCTTGGTAGTAGATTGCGGTCGAATGAATGAGATTGTACCCGTAATTCGGACCTGCCGGTTGCTCAATCGTTGCGACAATGTCACTGATTCCCAATTCACCAGCGACCCGCATCGGACCAGGAAATTCTTCATCGTATCGCCAGAGCTTGCCAAATGACATCTCCATCGTCTTGAAGTGTTCCGGCTGATGCGTCAAGTCGATCAACACCCGATACGTAACCTGCTCCGGCTCAAGCACACCAGGATCGATGCGGTAAGGTGTGAGATCAATCCTGGATTTGTTAGACACCGTCACCATCTCAGTCTTTGCCAACGTTTGTTTTTCAGTGGCTTCGGTCCCCTCGTTCTGGATCGTCAATAGTTCTTGTTCGGTCCACCGCAGCGCTTCTTCCAAATCTGGAAAGAACGGACTATCGTGCTTGAAACGATTGGGACGCTCAATAAAACTGGACCAACACAAATTCGATTTGTCGAGAACGACCGTTCCGCGATTCGGAGGCATATCGCAGACCCAGGTGTGTGATTCAGCGCGACGCAACCACGGCAATGTCCGTTTCGCCAGATCAATCTTGTTCTCTTCATCTGTCTGTACCCAACCCAGGATCATTGTATAAACCTGACCTAAGACCTTTCGTCGATGTTTGTCGTCTTCCTCCGCCATTTCCCTCAGAAGAGCTTCGTGTTTCTCCAAGAAAGCGAATACCTCATCGCCGACCTCCACTTTCAGGCGGAATCGTTCTTCCTCGACCAGTTCCGGCTTGGGCTGTTTCTGTTGAAGGGCTAGATCAGCCTCTGCCTTTTCTTTCTTGCCGGATCGTTTTTGCTTCGGATCTTCCGACACGTCGAGGAGCGTGACGAGTCTTGTAATGGTGATACCTTCTTTTCGCCACTCATCGTTCTTGCGCAATTTCGCCAATAACCTTAGCGCTTCACCAGCAGAAAGATCTTCGAGCTTCCGCATGTGTTCATCCCAAATCAGGACGCCGCGCTCATTGATCCACTCCTCCTGATAAGATTTAGGAAGCCAAGACGGTGGTTTGGTTGAACAAGACGGAGGGTGAAACGAGCCATACGTACCCTTATTGAGTCGAATGCCCCAAGATAGCTCAGTGGGTGAAACCCTGGAATCGACTTTTAGAGAATCGGTTGCGCCAATCTCTTGACTTGCCGATTGGGATTGCGCAGGAGAATTCATAGAACCCGAGAAAATCTGGCTTGCTCCGGCAAGGAACTCTTGATGCCATTGTACAAGTAACTCTTCGCCGATTCTATATTCCTGACAAATTTGGTTTTTCCTTTTGGGACTGCGAACGTATTCCAGCACTGCTCTTAGTTTGAATTCGGGCGAATGGTTTTCTTCGGCATTTGACATACTTTGGGGTTTGGGCATTGTGACCTCCGGAGAGCATTATATCAGAGGTTGTTTGAATCACTTTCAAGGCGAACCTGGGCACTCGTAAGATGTTTTTGCTCAAAAGCGCAACTGGGCTATAATGTGCTCGTTCGCATACTCGCCAGTAGCGCAGAGATGGTGCAATGAACCAAGCCGGGTCAGATTGGATTTCAGTCGTTGAGGCGTGCAAAATCCTCGGAGTTGCACGCAACACCCTTAAGAAACTTATCCGCGAGGGCACTCTTCCTGCGTACACAATCCAAGGTGTTGCAGGATATAGACTCAAGCGCCAAGACGTAGAAGCTTTGCTCCAACCGGTGGTTGTCCATACTCCCAAGAAACAGAAACGGAATCGAAAGACAAGCCGAGGCAAGTCTAGCTCGCGCTAGTCAAGTTGTCTGACATCGCAGGAACTCAGCTCAATTTATGCAATTGAGTGCTCTTGTAGGACAGACTTGTTGCAGTCCAGACGTTCGCATGTAGCACTATTCCTCCCTCGAGGCTACATCGTATCTTGAATCGCACATTGTGTGTATCCCTGTCCATGTGGCTATTATGGTGATCCGGTCAAAGAATGCACCTGCTCGTTGACCAATGTGATGCGCTACCAAAAACGTCTTAGCGGTCCGCTCCTAGATCGCATCGATATTCACATCGAAGTGCCGCGCGTCGATTACGAAAAATTGTCTGGCGACCGACTGGGCGAAACGTCGGAAAAGATCCGCGCGCGAGTGGAAGTGGCGCGCGAACGTCAGCACAAACGCTTTGGTGGGACGGGCTTGCAATGCAATGGCGATATGGGACCAGGTGAAGTTCGCAAATATTGCGTGGTCGACGACGCGGGGAAAAATTTGTTGCGCGCGGCGATGCAGCAAATGCAAATGAGTGCGCGCGCATACCATCGCATTTTGAAATTGGCGCGCACGATTGCGGACTTGGCGGGCTGTGACCACATCGAGACGCCGCATCTCGCCGAAGCGATTCAGTATCGACCCAGGAAGCAGAACTGAATCGCTAGTGATGAGGGATGGGATTATTTTGAAAGCGTGGGAAGGTAAAACTTTTCGCGCTTTATTTATTTCCGTTTGCCTAATCACCGTCCGTTCCAAAAACGGATTCTTGTTTCCGAATGGTAGCGGTTGCCGATGTCGTCGCAACCGGTAATATCTCAAAGCAGATGCGATATTTGCCCATATTCCCTCCGTTCGGTTTGCATTGTAGTATTTTTCTGACAACTGAACTTGCTAATTTATTACACAAACCTCGTTTCACACCCTATATGTCGTCAAGGAACCTAAGCGTAGAATGAGTGCCAACTGGATCGTGCGAAATTTTAATATTGGGACGATTGTTCAGGTTAAGGACCGAAATTGGATTGTTGATGGAATGATATCATTGTGCCTAAACGCGTATCCAAGCGAAGCGTATCGCGTCTAGTTCGACAGTTGGCCAAAGCGCGCGGCTCACTCATGATTATCGGCGGAGCGGAAGACCGCTCTGGTGAGCGGCGAGTCCTGCGCGCCTTTGTCGAATTGGCAGGTGGACGCGACGCGCGCATTGTTATCATTGCCGTTGCATCCGCCACGCCCACCGTCGTCGGTTCGACGTATGTTCAAATCATCAAAGAACTTGGAACCAAGCAGGCGACTTTATTAGATCTCGCGACGCGCGAAGATGTGGTCGCGCCGCGCGCTTTGGAAACGATTCATAAAGCCACCGGCGTTTTTTTTACCGGCGGCGATCAAGTGCGCATTTCGCAATTGATCGGCGGCACGGCGCTGGATCGATTGCTCATTACGCGCCACCGCGAGGGTCTCGTCGTGGGCGGAACCAGTGCGGGCGCAGCCATCATGTCGTCGATCATGATTGTCGGCGGGCTGGGATATGGTTCGCTGCGCATGGACAACGTCGAACTGGGATCGGGCATGGAATTTTTGCCGGGCGCGATCATCGATCAGCACTTTCAACAACGATGGCGCTTTCGGCGATTGTTGGCGGCGGTGGCGCAGTATCCTTTTGAATTAGGCATCGGCATCGACGAAGACACGGCGATCATCGTCCAAAATGGAATGTTTCAGGTGATTGGTTCTGGCGGAGTGACGGTGATCGACGGTAAGCGCATCACGCATGTGAGTCGGCCGGAAGCGAGTGACGATGGGATTTTGGCTTTGTGCGGTCTAACCGTTCACGTGTTGACCGAGAATATGGGATACGATCTAAAAAGTCGCAAGCCAATTGTCGATTGGAGGCAATCAAATGAAACTCGAAGCTCCGCGCGGTAGACTGCTTGCCATCGGTGGACATGAAGATAAAGGAGCCAAGTGCGAGATCTTGAAAGAATTCGTGCGTCTGGCAAAAGGCAAAGCCAGCTTGGTCGTCATGACCATCGCCGCTAAAAATGCAAAAGAACTGGGTAAAGAATATGCACGCGTATTTAGAAATTTTGGTGTAAAGGATATAACCGTGGTCGATATTAGCACGCGGGAAGATACCCACACCAAAAAATCGGTGCTGGCAATTGAGAAGGCGACCGGCGTATTCTTTACCGGCGGCGATGCCTTGGATGTCACGGGTTTGCTCGGCGGTACAGAAATCGATCGCTTACTGCACAAACGATATGAAGAAGGCATGATCTTGGGGGGAACTAGCGCAGGTGCGGCGATGATGTCTCATGCGATTATTATCGACGGTGAAAGCGATGCCAATCCTCGCTTGAGCGATGTGCAAATCGCGCCGGGCGAAGAATTTATCATGGGCGCAATTATCGATACGCATTTTTCACAGCGCGGGCGTCATGGTCGCCTGATTTCGGCGGTCGCTCAGCATCCGCACGATTTAGGCATTGGCATCGATGAAAATACGGCGATCTTGCTCGAAGACCATCAATTCCGCGTCCTAGGTGAGGGCGCGGTAACCGTGATTGACGTTGGTTCGGCAAAATATACGAACGTGCCGGACGCGAAAGAAGGCGAGAGTTTGGCGTTGTATGATGTCAAAATGCATATTCTGCCAGCGGGGCATGGCTTTGATTTGGAAGCGCATCAACCTCTGATGAAGCGTGAGGCAGAAAAACAAAAAGAAGAACGGAAAAAATCAACCCAGAAACGTGACCACAGTAAAAAGTCGAAAAGCAAGAATCAGAGGACGAAATGAGAATCGGTGGATTCAAAAGTATTCCGGGTCCCAATATCTATAGTTACGATCCGGTGCTGGTGATGAAACTTTATTTGGACGATCTGGTGAACACGTCGAGCGCACAGCTTCCCAGTTTTACGGATCGGTTGCTCGCGCAGTCACCGGGCTTGCGGGAACATCGATGCTCCGAAGGACAACCCGGTGGATTCGTCATGCGGATGCGTGAGGGGACGTATTGCGGACATATTGTCGAACATGTCGCGTTGGAATTATCGGGCGCAGTCGGAATTCCCGTCGGCTTTGGCAAGACGCGTTATGCGGGTGAATCAACCGCATACAATGTGATCGTCGAGTGTCCCAATGAAGCGGGGATGCGTTCTTTATTGGAAATCTCCGTCGCGTTAGTCGAAGCGTTAATCAAAGGTGAATCGTTTCCACTTGAAGAACGATTGCGTGCCGTGCGCCGCCTGGTCGACGACACCGAACTGGGACCCAGCACGCGCGAAATCGTCAAGGCCGCGCAGCGCCGAGGGATTCCGTGGTTGCGTTTGAACCAAGGAAGTCTCGTGCAACTTGGCTATGGCAAGCATCGCAAATTAATCGAGGCGGCGATGGCAGATACGACGTCGGCAGTAGCGGTTGAAGTGGTGAGCGACAAACAACTGACCAAGGCATTGCTGGAGCGCGCCTTTATTCCGGTTCCACGGGGAGAGACAGTCAAGAATGAAGAGGAGGCGGTCGCAGCGTGGCAGCGGCTTGGCGAACCGGTCGTGGTCAAGCCGCTCAATGGTTCGCAAGGGCAAGGTGTCTCGCTCAATCTGAATAGCGAAGAAGAGATTCGACGCGCGTTCAAATTCGCGCATGAACTTGCGCCTAATGTGTTGATCGAGGAATTGTATCGCGGAAAAAATTATCGCGTCTTGGTGGTGAATGGTAAAATGATTGCCGCGAGCGAGCGACTGCCCACGATGGTGGTCGGCGATGGCGTGCATACGATTGCCGAGTTGGTGGACATGGTCAACCAAGACCCACGTCGCGGCGAAGAGCATACGAAACCGCTCACGCGCATTGTGTTGGACAAGATCGTGATGGAGCGACTGACGAAATATGGTATGACGCCTGAGCAGATTCCGGCAAAAGACGAGCAAGTGATTTTGCGCGAAAGCGCCAATCTTTCGACGGGTGGCACCGCCATCGATGTGACCGACCGGGTGCATCCGGAGACGATTAAAATTTGCGAACGAGCAGCGCGCATCATGGGGCTCGATCTTTGCGGGGTGGACTTGGTCGCCGACGATATCTCGCAACTGCTTGAATCGCATAATGGCATTTTGGAACTCAACGCGTCGCCGGGGTTGCGGATGCACGTTTTTCCAAGTGAGGGTCAATCCCGTCCCGTCGGTGATGCAATTATCAACTTGTTATTTCCACGCGGAAAACCTACACGCATTCCCATTGTGTCGATTACGGGCACGAACGGCAAGACGACGGTCACGCGCATGATCGGACATATCTTGAGTGAAGCAGGGCATGTCGTAGGCATGACTTCAACCCATGGCGTGTCGATCAATTGCGAAATGGTCACGCACGGTGACGATACCGGTCCGCGTTCGGCGCAGATTGTGCTTTGCGATCCGCTCGTCGAAATTGCCGTATTGGAAACTGCGCGCGGCGGCATTGCGCGTTCGGGCTTGGGATACGATTGGTCGGATGTAGGCGTCATCACCAATATTCAAGCCGATCATATCGGACAAGATGGCATCGAGAGTATCGACGATTTAATTTATATCAAATCCCTGGTGGCAGAACGCGTCAAGGAACATGGGACGCTCATTCTAAACGCCGATGACGAAAATGTGAGGTCGATTGTCGATGCACCTCGCGTGCAAAAAATCAAACGACAGATCGTTTACCTGGCGCAATCATCCGACAATCCGTACCTCGAGCGTCATCGTCTGCAAGACAAGACTGTTTTCTTTGAACAAAGAGGCTGGATTGTCGAAGCGCACAGCTATGCCGAATATCGAATAGTGCAAGTGGCCCAAATTCCTGTCACGCTGGGCGGGCAGGCGCACTTTAATATTATGAATGCAATTGCGGCTGTGGCAGCTTGTCGCGCCTTGGGCGTTTCGCGCGAACGCGTCGCGAGTGGCATTGTAAAATTCCTGGGATTGACGCACAACGAAGGGCGTGCCAATTTGTATCGCGTTGCAAGCGGCTATGTGCTGCTCGATTATGGACACAACGCGCACGCATTTCAAGCCATCGCGCAAATGGCAGCCGAACAACAGAAACGACGGGTGACCGGAGTGATAACGGTCCCCGGCGACCGGGCGGACCGGGTGTTGGAGCAAGCGGGGCAAGCAGCAGCGCGTGGCTTTGATCGAATCATTGTGCGCGAGGATCATGATTTGCGCGGTCGCCAACCCGGTGAAATCGCGAGACTGTTGCAGCAAGCGATTCAAAACGAAAATCCCAAATGTGATTGCACGGTCGTTTTGGATGAAGAGCAATCGTTCGCGCAAGCGTTGCAAGAGATGCAAGCGGGTGAACTGGTCGTCATGTTTTACGATAGTTTTGAAAAAGCGCAGCGCGTGTTAGAACATTTCGGCGCAGTGCCGGTCGACGATGCCAAGGAGTATGCGCTGGCATTCGCGCCGAAGCTTGAAATGGTGGGCGACGCGCTGTGACCGAGAAAATGGGATGCTCCGCCTGTGATGGAAAATAGAGCCAGACCTTCCAGAAGATTACGAACTCTGGAAGGTCTCTTTATCTCCAATGAATGAGCAGCGCACGTTGATCAATTTTGACGGCTTGCGCTCAGTATGGTACACTAGCTGCATCTTATTTTATCCGCGACGTTGCGGAAAAATTTGTGATACCTCGAAAGGCACAAGAGCGAATGAAGATACTCGCGGTCGATGATTCCGACGTTCAGCTAAGAATTCTGCGCATGGTTTTAAAAAGCGCTGGGCATGAAGTGGTCGAAGCAATTAATGGCCAAGTCGCTTGGGAGTTGCTTCAGAAAGAACATATTCGTTTGGTCATTACCGATTGGATGATGCCCACACTCACCGGTCCAGAATTGATTCGGCGGATTCGCGCGGCAAATTGGGCCTCTTATACGTATATCATTCTCTTAACCTCGCAAGATACCAAAGACCAAGTGGTGGCGGGGCTTAACGCCGGCGCGGATGATTATGTGACCAAGCCGTTTGATCCCGCCGAATTGGTGGCGCGTTTGGGAATCGCGCAGCGGATTCTTGATCTCGAAGCGCGATTGGCGGCGATGGCGCGCCAAGACCTGTTGACCGGGTTGTTCAATCGCCGCGCGCTCTACGAAACACTGCAAGCTGCGGTGAGCCAGGCGACGCGGGAAGCAAGCCCGCTTAGCTTGATTTTGGTCGATCTCGATCATTTTAAGTTGGTCAACGATCAATACGGACATCCGATGGGCGATCAAGTGTTGCAGCGGGTTGCTGAAATATTGCGCACAAACAAACGTGCGTACGACTCGGTGGGGCGCTGGGGTGGCGAGGAATTCTTGATGGTCTTGCCCAACACCAATTTGGATCAAGCCGTGGTCGTCGCCGAACGTTTGCGCGCGCTGTTGGCTTCGATTCAGCTCCCGGTCAACGACCAAACGAAGATCACGTTGAGCGCAAGTCTGGGAATCACATCGACGCAAAATAACCTGCCGCCATTTCTGATCGATAGCTTGTTGAAACAAGCCGACGAGGCGCTGTATCAAGCCAAAGGCAAGGGGCGGAATTGTGTCTGTGTGTTCACTTCGCCGTCGATTTGAGAATTTACCGCTGGAACATTTCGGAGTATAATTAAAGCGAGGAAGTGAGGCAGCTAAATCGATCATTCGGTTCGAAAGGAGAACAAACAATGATCAAATTAGAGTTGACTCACGATGAGGCGGAATTGCTTCACAAAGTCCTGGATTGCTATCTCGGCGAACTCGCGATCGAGATGGCGGCGAACGGGATCGAGGATTTTACCGGTATCTTGCAAAAAGAAGACAAGTCGGTTCAAACAATGCTTCGGCATTTGAAAGAACAAGGCATTGGCATTCTCACTGAAGATCAGGTGGGAGAGTACGAGTAAAGCAGGTAAGACCCTTAAGGTTTCTTTGTCTGGTCAATCTACTGGTGACGAGAGTTGCATTGGCTAACAAAGGTACTGGTTAACAAAGAAACCTTTGGGGTCTTGTTTTAAATGATGACAAAAAAATCCGAAAACTCTTTCAACTCACGCAAGTACCAAGGTCAGGTAGAACGCGAACTTATTTTCGGCGGAGTCTTGGTTGGGCTAGCCGTCGGCGGCGGTTTGATTGCGCTGTTCTGGGGAATCCCAGGGCTCTTTACCGCCCTGCTTTTCTTTTTGGGATTTTGGCTGATGGTGGGTTTGATCTGGGGATTTCTAAAACTGCTGGAGATTTTCACGCGCGACTGAACGAGATGAGCACCCGGGTTTCTTCACGAAACCCGGGTGCTCTTAATTTCTACTCGTAACGCGCCGCGCTTCGATGACATTCGGCAACCGGTCGATCTTGTTCAAGATGCGCGTGAGTTGGTCTGCGCTCGCGATTTCTAGCGTCGCCGTGATGATGGCGATGTGATCTTTGCGACCGCCTTGCGCATTCGCCGAAATCATGTTGACGTGTTCGGCAGTGACGATGCCGGAAATATCGTGGACGAGTCCGGCGCGATCAAATGCTTTGACCTGGACGAACACGGGGTACGCTTTTTGGTCCGTCTGGCTCCAATCGATGGCGATCAAGCGTTCGCGTTCGCCGTCGTCCACGTTGAGCATATTGCGGCAGTCGCGCCGATGGATGGTGACGCCGCGCCCGCGCGTAATAAAGCCAACGACATGATCGCCGGGGAGTGGGTTGCAGCAATTGGCGACGCGCACGAGTAAGTTGCCCATGCCTTCGACGGTGGCAGCGGCTTCAGGCGATTTAGGTGTTGGCGCAACCGGCGCTTGTTCTTCCGGTTTCGTGCCTTCGCTTTCCAATAACTTGATGCCGAGCGTCTGAATGCTGAGGTCTTCGTGTCCGATGGCTTCGAACAAGTCGTCGGCATTTTTGTAATTAAAAAGCTTGGCCAGTTCTTCAAAGTTGCGCGGGTCCATACCGAGTCGATGCAACTCTTTTTCAAGCAAGGTGCGCCCCTCGGCGATGGCTTGCGTCCGTTCTTGATGTTTGAAGAAATAGCGAATCTTTTCTTTGGCGCGCGCGGTGCGAACGAGATTCAACCCAGGATTCAACCAATCGCGGCTGGGTCCGCCTTTTTTCGCCGTGAGAATTTCAACGCGCTCGCCGGTCTTGAGTCGATAATCGAGCGGAACGATTTTACCGTTGACCTTGGCCCCACGGCAACGATTGCCAACTTCAGTATGCACATGGTACGCAAAATCGATGGGCGTGGCACCGGCGGCCATTTCGATAATCGCGCCTTTCGGCGTAAAGACGTACACTTGGTCTTGGAAAATATCCGTCTTGAGCGAATCGACAAAAACGCGCGCATCGGCAATGTCTTTGCGCCATTCCATCAACTGCCGCAGCCAATTGATTTTTGTTTCGAGCACCGGATCGTGTTTCGCCCCAGGTTCTTTATAGCGCCAGTGCGCTGCGATACCAAACTCAGCAATCTCGTGCATCTCGACTGTGCGAATCTGAATTTCGACCGGTTTGCCCGCGGGGCCAATCACTGCCGTGTGGAGCGATTGATACAAATTCTCTTTCGGCTTGGCGATGTAATCGTCGAATTCGCCGGGGATAGGCGTCCACACAGAATGCACCGTGCCTAGTACGACGTAGCAATCGCGAATCGAATCGACAATGACGCGAATCGCGCGAATGTCGTAAATCTGATCAAAGTCGCGACCTTTGCGGATCATTTTGTTGTAGATACTGTAAATGTGTTTGGGGCGTCCGCTGATTTCGCGCGGCGTAATGCCTTCTTGCGCGAGGCGTTCGGTGAGGATGGTGATCGCTTGTTGAATGTATGCTTGCTGATCGTCTTTATCGTCCGCCAACAACGTTTCGATATAGTCGTACTTGTCGGGTTCGAGGTACCGTAACGCCAAGTCTTCCAACTCGCGGCGGATGTTGTACATGCCCAAGCGATTCGCGAGCGGCGCGTAAATCTCCATCGTCTCGCGCGCGATCTTTTTTTGTTTGTCCGGCGGGCGTGCGTAGAGCGTGCGCATATTGTGCAAGCGGTCGGCGAGCTTGATGAGCACGACGCGAATCTCTTCCGCCATCGCCATGAACATTTTGCGGAGCGATTCCGCTTGCGTTTGCTCCATGCCAAAGCGCAGACCGGACAGCTTGGTGACACCATCGACAAGCGTTGCGACTTGGACGCCAAATTCTTTTTGGATTTTTTCGAGGGGAACGTCGGTATCTTCGGGGACATCGTGGAGGAGCGCGGCAACGATCGTATCTTCGTCGAGGCAGAGGTCGGCAAGGATATTCGCAGTCTCGACGCAGTGGGAGATGTAGGGATCGCCCGTCGAGCGCATAATGCCTTCGTGTGCACGATACGCCAGATCATAGGCGCGCTGAATGCGCTCAAAGTTCGCGTTGGGGTTGTAGGATTTGATTTTGGCGAGCAGTTCTTGAATATCCATCGCAATTCCTTGCGATGATTTTACTCAAACGATGGGGTTTTGGCAATAGTCGAAAAAACTTGCGCGACGGACGAAAAGTCTGTCGCGCAAGTCGCCTAAGAGCTATGCCACATTGGCTGTGATTTTATGGTTCGCGTGCGTACGGCGGTTTGTATGGACTGGAGAGGTTGTGGACCTTGTCCGGCGAGAATTCCTTGCCCGCGCCATGACATATCGAACAGGTCTCTACTCGCCGACTATCGTACGGGTCGGCGGGATTGGGGTTCTTGACCATCATATCCATATGCGAAATCGCTTTGTCATTATCATGGCAGGATGAACACGCCAAGCGGCTCGCATTCGTCTTCCATGTCCCACTGGTTTCTTTGGTATGGCATTTTTCGCAGTTGCGTACATCCTGCGGGAAGATGATCTCGGCGAAGGCATTGGGATTGCCAGCATAGCCGTACTCCGGATGCTCGAGGTATCTTCCAAAGTGAATGTTGTGCACACGAGCAGAAGTCGGTTTAGCACCAAAGCCGGCCCAGCCGCTCGTCGAGTTACCACCTGTTCGGGGGAAGAGATCGCCAGTGCCAGACCATCGCTGGTAGTCATGACACGCTACGCAATAGTCGGCATCGAACGGTTGAGGATGAATCGGTCCCTCATCGAGATGCCAGATGGTATCGGCATGGCAGCTCGCGCAGCCAGACGCCACTTTCTTTTCTGGCGTTTCCGTACCAACTTGGAAGGTCAGGAAACCAATGGCTGTACGGCTAACGTTCAACGCTTTCGCCGCAGCATTAGGCGCGCCTGCGGGTCCAGGTTTGTCTAGCGTGCCTGCCACGACGCCATTCGGGATCACGTAGGAGTAGATCATGTAGGTTCCAGGTTTCAATCCCTTGACGTCATCGAGTTGGTAGGTAACTTTGTCCGCACTACGAATGACCAGCGGATCGGTAAAGTTCAACGGATCACTGCGGGGTCGCAAGTCATTGGCTGGGATAGACGCGTTCGCCATGACCACGTATGGCTCCATGGTAGTGCCAGCCGTCATGCCACCCTTGGCGAGCGGTAAAGGACCGGGCTTCCATCCCATCTTGGTTGTGACCGGGCTGTTGTAAATTTCAAAGCGCGAAGTGGGCGCGCCGAGGACAGTGCTCGCGATAGTGACGCTGCCCGCCGTGTTGTTGGAGGTGATGGTGACTTCGCCTTTGAGGTTCGCCTTGAGCCAGTCACGAACTTGGTCAGGCGTTTGCAACCCAGCAGGTGCAGCAAGCACCTGCACGGGTCCACCATTGACGGCAATCTTGAACGTATCACCCTCGGCGAAGGTCCAGCCTTTGGTCGGCGTACCCGCCGCTGCGATACTGCTCGAAGCCGAAGCACGTGCTTTGCTGTCGGCGTTTTTGGCGACATTGGTCAGCACCGGCACAGGAAGGGCACGCGGACCGTAAACGAAAAAGCTGGCGGTCGAGAAGGATGTCTCATCGATCTTGGTGTGATCGATGGGTTTGCCGTTATCGTCGCGGATGACGATGGTGAGCATCGGCTTGTCGCCCTCGGTGTAGAATTTGCCATTCTTGGGAGGCGTCAAGCTAAAGTCGATCTTGTTCAGGGTAGCGCCGGTCAATGAGGCGGAGGGAGTGACCTTGTGCGCGTTAGCAACCGACATGGCTCCGCCCGTGTCCGGTGGGTGACAGCCTGCGCAAGTGGAGTCATTCGCTTGCGGTCCGCCTTTGTGCGCGACACTGGTCTTGGGCATACTCGCCGTGTCGCCGAACCAGACATTGTCATGGCATGTGTTGCATAATTCGCGTGAAACCGCCGTCTTCCAGCGATCATCGACGTGGCATGTGTTGCAGTTCTTTATGTTGGCGGGGAAAACAACACCAGTGTAATTTCTGAAAACGCCGGTCTTGGGATCGGTGTTGATGGGATTCTTGAGTTCTTCGCCCTTGTGCACGCCATGTGCCCGCACGACGATAGGATCGGGCACCGGTTTGCCATCGACGGTATAAGCGGCATAGCCATCGTTGTTATGACAAGCTTTACAGGTGCGCACAGGAACAGAATCAATCGATGGACTGCCATACGGCGTTCGACCCGGATCGACGTGATGCAGGTAGAACTGACCATTCGATGTGCCCAAGTGACATGCCGCGCATTTATCTTTATCGACAATTTGTTTTTCGGCGGTGGCTGTGCCGAGTTGAAAATCGACTAGGGTAAACGCTTGATTGACGGGCGGGTCGCCTTTTTTGACCGCCCAGATCGAAACGGTATACGTCCCCGGTGCTTCATTGCTAACGGCTTGGAACGTATATTTCAAATTGTTGCCGTCGATTTGAATGTTGGTGTCTTTGAGGAGGTCGATGTAGTGGTGTGGAGTTTTTGAACGATCGGTGTTGGCGTTGAGCAGTTTTGAAACGGTAACCGTCTTGCTCGTTTCTTGCGGTCCATACGCATAGAGGTTAAGTGTTGCGAAATCGTCTTTGGTGAGCGAGCCGCCAAACTTGTCCTTGAGCGTCACCGTCAGTGCGGGTTTTTCGCCCGCGACGTAATGAGTGCCGTTTGCGGGCTTGGACAGCGCCGCGCTGACATCCATTCCCGTGTCAGTGCCTGGTGCAAGCGGTGCCGCTTTTGCTTGAGGACCGGCAGGACCGGCAGGACCTTGTGCCCCCTGAGGTCCCTGCGGACCTTGCGAACCGACAGGACCGGCTGGACCTGCAGGTCCGGTTGTAGTTGTAACGGGTGCAGCCGTGCATCCGGCGACCAGCGCGATTCCCAGCACCACCGCAGCCAGCATCAGCATGCAGATTGCTTTTCGTAGCATACCATACTCCTTCGTTGGAGAAATGTTGAATAAAGCTAGAGGACAACGGTCAATTTTTATTCGATACCCACCTCGCTTTCTCCGGTTTTCGGAAAATAAAAATGCCTCCGCACACGCGCCGATGCGCGCACGAAGGCATTCGCCACCTTCGGCGAGTTGTTTTACGATACCATCCTCAGTATCGCCATAAAGTTACAATCGAATCATAACACAAATTCGAGTATCTAAAGTATCAATTTAGAGTACAAATGTCACTATTTGGTGGGTGATAGACTTGGGATCGGCTAAACACAAAAATCTGCAACTTCCCTCTAAAATCCAAGTAATTTAGAGACTATAGAGATTTGACCGGGTCACGTTTCTCTAAAATTACCCATCCCCCAGATTGCCGCTATCATCCCCAACCAAACTCGCTGAAAGGAATCCGGTCTCGATAGTTTTCCCACCCTTTGCGAACATACGGAATCAAATTGCCTGGCAAAGCGCTCAAAGGATGCCATTGCAAATCATCGCATTTGTTCGGTTCGTTATTGACGATTTCGCCTGTCCAACTTTTCACGACAAGAAAAAAATCGATTCGTTCTTCTTCGGATTTGCGATTCATGACATGGACGACTTGAAGCTCTTGTCGCTTCAAATCGACACCGACTTCTTCGCGCGCTTCTCGAATGGCTGCTTGAGTGACCGTCTCGCCAATCTCGACATGTCCGGCAGGCACGCTATAGTTTCCATCTTCCCAACCGGTATTGAAACGGCGCAACAACAAAATGTGATCGTCACGGAAGAAAAACAAATGAATGGCGACAGGAAACTGACTACGCATAATGCCTCATGTGTTTTAGATTCTAGAATTGCAACGATCCATGCTCGCTAATAATCAACACCTGCTGTCAGACGCGCACAGGCGCAACTAACAACAGGTGCAAATTGCCCAAATATCGAACAGCAAATATTCTCCGCGAGGAGTTTTTGTTCTGCTTGCTTTAGCCGACCTCAGCTCTGGCTTCGCCTTCCACGCCGGAACCCTTGCGCCTGCGCAATTGCTTGCGCAACGCCTTAACCGCTTTTTCGGCGACGACCTCGGGATTGCCCACCCAGTTTTTCAAATCGAATGCAAATTCGCCATTGGGCGACATGGTCAACATGCGATGCCAATTTCTGATGTACTCGCTGCTCGCGTAGGTCACTTGAATGCTGTCGCCGCTCGACAAAACGAGACTGAATGTCGGCGCGTTCTCCAACACCATTTTGAAAAAACTCAAATCGACTTTGCGAAATTGCTGGCGCGTAGACAGTGCAACCACATCGTTGTAATACAGTTCGGCGGTATGTTCGTTGTAAATTCGGCCGCTGATAAAATCCCAAAAGCAGCCATAATTGCCCAACACTTCTTCCGCGACGATGATGAACTCGACGTAGTAGACGCCGTACAAATCGACAAAGCGATCGTTGCTGATAAAGTCCAACCTGGATGCGGCGAGATGTTTGTTGCGATCCACTTCGCGCGGGTCAAGCAGTAATTCGGGAATTGCTTTATTGCGTTGGAGATAACCGGGTCCAATGATGCATATCGGATTGGGCGTCTGATCGTCCAACATCACACGTTTGTTTTCCAACCCCGTCTGTGCGAGCGCGTGCTTGGTGAGCCAATCGATGTCTTCTTCGAGCCATTGCCGCATCTGCTCGACCGTTGTGGGTTCGGGGACTTGGCGCTGCAAATAAACGATCTGCTTTTGCAGCATTGCGACTTGCTCATTCGAGTTTCGGATAGCTTTGGAAATCTTGCTATTGGTCTGTTGCCAGACGACATAGATTCCTAATAGATCCAGAAGTACAAGTGCGATTACACCGAATGCGATTTGTTCGAAACCGAATCGATAAGTAAGGGCGGCGGCAGCAGCGAGAACTCCGGCTGCGATGCCGAGAACTCTGATCTGCTGTCCCATCTTCGTCCGAAGGGCGGTTATTTGCTTGTCCTTCTCGCGCGTTACAGAATCGATTGCTTGCTTTTGGGGTTTACCCACGTCGGCAGACCGGATGTGGAAAAAGTAATCCCAAATCTGGAGGCGTTTTTCGAGTTTGGGATTTTTCATTGCCTGGTCGCGCAACTCGTCGCGGTCGCGACGCGAGGGCAGATATGGCATATCGCTGAGGTAATCCCAGACATCATTTGAAAAAACGGTTGAAGGCATTCCCTATCTCAGTGTGAGGCGAAATCAATTGCTGAATCCAAAATTTGAATCATCGGAACCAATTATACAAGCGTCGAGTAATTTCCGCAATTATGGCAACGCATACGTTCCGCGCTTTAAATATTCGCCTTGCCCGCGCTTGCCGAGGAATTGATCGTCCTCAAAAATTTTTCGCCCACGCGCTATCACCAGCGACGGCGAGCCAGCAACCGTCATGCCTTCGTACGGATTGTAATCGACGTGCATGTAATGCGTCGCCGCGCTGATCGTGTACGGCCGATGGGGATTCCACAACACCACGTCTGCATCGCTGCCGACGGCAATCGTTCCTTTGCGCGGGAACAATCCGAAAATTTTGGCTGGCGCGGTGCTAGTGACTTGCACAAATCGATTCATGCTCCAGCCGCGTTCGATCACGCCGCCTTGATAAACGACGTGCAGTCGATTCTCGACACCTGGGACGCCGTTTGGAATCTTGGCAAAATTTCCGATGCCGAGTTCCTTTTGCTTGGGCAAGCCTTTGTAACCTTCGTGCATACAAAATGGGCAATGATCGGTTGCGACGGCTTGCAAATCGTCGGCGGCGAGCGCGCGCCACAACGGTTCTTGGTTGGCGCGTTCGCGAATCGGCGGTGAGCACACAAAGCGCGCGCCGTCGAAGCTGCCGTCGGCATATTGTTCGTACGCGAGCGCGAGATATTGCGGGCACGTTTCGCCATATGCGGGCAACCCGCGATCCCGTGCCGCGCGAATCGCTTCCATGGCGCGATGCGATGAGACGTGAACGATGTACACCGGCACACCGGCGAGTTCGGCGAGCAAAATCACGCGCTGGGTCGCATCGGCTTCGGCTTGATGCGGGCGCGAAAGCAAATGATAATTCGGCGTCGTTTTGCCGTCCGCAATAAATTTCTGCACGAGATAATCGATCACGCTGCCGTTCTCGGCGTGCATCATGATGAATCCGCCGTTTTCGCCGGTGCGCTGCATCGCTTTGAAAATTGTGCCATCGTCAAGCTGTAATCGATCTGGGTACGCCGTGAATAGCTTGAATGACGTAACGCCTTCGCGCACGAGCGCGTCCATCTCGGTCAAGAGGTTATCGGGCAAGTACGACACGATCATGTGCAAGCCAAAATCGATCACGGCTTTGGGTTCTGATTTCGCAAGCCATTCATCAAGCGCAGCATGCATCGTGCCGCCGCGTTGCTGCGTTGCAAAATCGATGATGGTGGTTGTGCCGCCATGCGCCGCTGCAATCGTGCCGGTTTCAAAATCATCGGAAGAGACGGCAGCGCCGACGTTGAGTTCCATGTGAGTGTGACAATCCACGCCGCCGGGAATCACATATTGCCCAGTCGCGTCGATGACGGAATCGGCTTGCAGCGGCAAGTCTCGTCCGATCAATTCGATCTTGTCGCCGTCGATCAATACATCCGCGATATAATCATCCGTCGCGGTGATGACGCGCCCGCCGCGAATTAGTGTAGTGCTCATTTAGAATCCTACTGGGAATTGTCATTCTGAGCGGAGCGAAGAATGACAACCATAATATTACCCGAATTCCGGCGCAATGTCTTTCATGAATCGTTCCATTTGCGCCAGTCCAATCGACACATCGTTCATCGGAAACCACAGCGCGGCGTGTTCCAATCCGGCTTGCGCGTATTGGCGTAATGTTTGCCGAATATCGTCATCCGTTCCACTCAAGCGGCGACGCGGCGCACCGCGATATTCGTACGTAGGCGGCGTTGCTGGATTCAGGTCGATGTTGAGGCGCGCGGAGATGGTCAAGCGCTTCGACGGATTGAGTTCTGCGATGCGCGTGACGGCTTTCGCAACAACCTCAGGCATTGCGCCGGTCGCGTGCCATGCATCGCCAAACCGTGCCGCGCGGCGAAAAGCTGGCTCTTCGTTGCCGCCGATCCAAATCGGAATATTTTTCTTGGGCGGAAGCGGCGCAAACACGGCGTGATCGAGGTTGGTGTACTTGCCGTGAAACGTCGCGTCCTCATTCGACCAGAGCGTGCGCAAAAGCGTAATGTCCTCGTCGAGTCGCTTGCCGCGATTTTTGAAATTTGCTCCCAGGTTTTTGTATTCCGTTTCGTTCCAGCCAACGCCCAGCCCAACGATCATGCGTCCGCCCGACGCGACATCAATCGTGGCGATTTGTTTTGCGGCGAGGATTGGATTGCGCTGGGGCAGCACCAAGATCGACGTGCCGAGTTTGATGCGCTGGGTGATGGGCGCGACCATTGCCAGCGTCACAATCGATTCCATGATATGTCCGTATGGCTCGATATTTTCTTGCGGCACGATGACGTGATCGGTCGTCCACACGGAATCGTAACCCAGTTGTTCTGCGGCTTGCGCCACGCGCCGAATATCGTCAAACGTTTTGCCCTTGCCGTAATTTGGCAAACCTGCACCGAATATCATTCTGCCTCCAAGTTAATTCGTTGGTTCGTTCGTTGCATCGTTGAACGATGTAACGATCCAACGATCCAACGAGTCAACGATTCTCCTGAACCAAATGATTGATTTCCTTCGGTCCGCCGAGAATGGCGAGCGTGTCTCCCTCGCACAATTGGATGTCGGCTGCTGGATGCATATCGCGCTGGCTATCGTGGACCAATTGCACAACGCTAATATTATAGTGCTGTTCCGCATCGCCGACGGACATGCCGACCAATTTTGATTTCGGCGTAACGTCCAAGCGCGCCAGACTCAACGATTCGCCATCGACCGTGATCGGGTTGGAAATGTCCATGCCCGCTGCGGTTGCGGCGAATGCAGGCGCTGCCATGCTCGTCGCACTCAGCGCGCTAAAGCCGAATTGTTTTTCGAGCGCTTGCGCAAAATCGTCGTCAAAGATTCTCATCACGACGCGAATATCGGGATTGAGACTGCGCGCCTTGACCGCGATTTGCATGTTCAAGTTATCGTTCTGCGTGCAGAGTACCAAGACTTGTGCGCGTTTAATGCCGGCTGCATCGAGCATGGCTTCGCGCGTGGCATCGCCCGCCAAGATCGGCACATCCAATTTTTGCAAGTCGACGATGAGATCATCGCGCGGATGCAGATCGACCACGACCACTTCTTGATTCATCTCGCGCAGTTGCCGCACGACGCGATGACCCAGATGCCCCAAACCAATCAGCACGATATGATTACCAAAAGTCGATGCGACTGCCATTTGCCACTCCTTGCTGCGCGACCGGCGATTGAAAAATACCAAGGCGAATTCTGTCAATCCTTGAGCGATAATGACGATACCCAAAAGCGGCATCGCAAAATAGAAAATTTGTAGATACCAAGTGCTGGGAAAGTCGCCGTTGGTCTGCAAGAAAACCATCGTCAACGCGAGATAGATGGCTTCGATAGGACTGCCCAGTTGCTCGCCCGCTTGTTCCGCCGCATAAAAATGAAGCAGACCGCCGCCGACGATGAGCAGCAAAAAGAGCGCCAACGGCGTGCGAAAATCGCGCAGCAATAATGACGTATCGCGCCACGCTGCGCGCCAACGCCGGAAAAGTGAACGAATCTTGTTTTTCATTTTATTGCATTATCTTTAAAACAGTAACCGCAAAATTCCACCTACACGCCTCTGATGCGGTATAATGGGTTCTCAAGAACCCTACGACGCAAAGGTGTGTGGATGAGACGAGCCAAAGACAATTCCGAAGTTCCCAAGCGTTACTATCGGCCAGA
>JACRLO010000024.1 GCA_016235245.1 Nitrospirota bacterium
GCCCCCTAAAGGTCTGTGGTAGACTACCACGTTGATAGGCTGGAGGTGTAAGCGTAGTAATATGTTCAGCTGACCAGTACTAATTGACCGTGTGGCTTGACCCTTATTTCTCTTCCCTCCTGTTGTCAAAAAAACTTCTTGCCAAAAGAAAAAAACGTAGTAAGATAAAAACACATAAATACAAGGGGGCCGACAGAGCCCCTTTTCTTATCCTCAGAAAAAGGTGACAGATGAAGGAACGTGACATATTTGAAGAGATCATTGATGTCGGCAAGCGCCGGGGTGTGCTTACCTATGACCAGATCAATGAGGCTCTTCCGTCTGAATACTTTTCTCCCGATGAAATAGAAGATCTCATGGACCTCCTGCAGGACATGGGGGTAAAGGTTACCGACTCGGTAGAGGATGAAACGCCCATCGAAGAGGAACTTGATGAAGAACCGGTTGAATACGAAAAAACCGAAGACCTCGTGCAGGCATATTTCCACTCTATGGGAGACATCTCTATCCTGACGAAGGATGAGGAAACCGAGCTTGCCAAGCGCCTGGAAGAGGGAAGAAATATCATCCGTGATATCGTTGTGGCAATGCCTCTCTACAAGAATGTAGAGGAGCAGCTTGCGCTTGAGCGTGAGCTGCTTGGCGAGGAAGAGGAGATCGAAGATCAAGAGGTTGAAGAGGGCGAAGAGGAAGAGAAGCCTGATGAGGCATTAATCAAGAGCCTGAAAATTCTCGACGAACGCATGCGAGAAATAGAATCTTCTGACCGAAAGATCGGTCGGCATGGAAATCTCAAAGACCTCAAGAAACTCATAAACGACAAGAAGAAGAAAGAAATCAATCCGCTGAAGCTTAACGAACTGGCAAAAGAGATACAGGCTAAATACAAAAAAGTTGAAGCGGAAATAGGAATCAAGATTGATGAGCTGAAAGAGAAATGGGACAGGGTTGCCAGGGCACGGTCGCTTGTTATGGAGGCGAAAAATGAGCTTATTACGCGAAACCTCCGTCTTGTAGTCAATATTGCAAAAAACTATGTTGGAAGAGGTCTTCCTCTCCTTGATCTTATTCAGGAAGGCAACATCGGACTGATGAAGGCGGTTGATAAGTTCAAGTATGAGAAAGGCTTCAAATTTTCGACCTATGCAACGTGGTGGATACGCCAGGCAATAACACGCGCACTTATTGACCAGACAAAAACCATACGTGTTCCCGTGCATATGATGGAGTTTTATAATCGTGTTACCAAGGCTTCGAGAGAGTTGACTCAGGCATTGGGCAGAGAGCCGAGCAATGAAGAGATTGCAAAGAAGCTGGGTGTTCCTACCCGGAAAGTTGAAGAGGTTTTCCGCGCGATACAGGATCCCATTGCGCTGCAGACTCCAGTTGGCGATGAAGACACAGAATTGGAAGACTTTATCGGCGATAAAAACAGTCCATCTCCCTATTCCGATGCTGAAAGAAACGAGATCTCTGATCAGATCCTAATGATTTTGAAGACGCTGACACCAAAAGAAGAAAAGGTGATCAGGATGAGATTTGGCATTGGTGTTGACAGGGATCATACCCTCGAAGAAGTCGGCAGACATCTTTCAATTACACGCGAACGAGTAAGACAAATAGAAGCAAAGGCCCTTAGAAATCTAGCGATTGCTGCAGAAAGGATACTTCTGCTTTTCTGCCTCTGTTATCAGATTTCCCTTTGTGATGGCATCTGTGCTTTGTCTGACGACTGCCACGGAAGTCGATTCCTGTACTTTAATTACCTGTATTAGTCCATTTGAGACCGTAAACTTCCCTTTATTGGCCGTTTTCAGGAGATCGCCAACTTTCATATTATCCTTTTTCCCCTTATCAATATAAACAATGTCAAACTGGCCGTTATTAAGGCGAAGTTGCCGAGCCTCGACAATGTATCCATTAATTTTTGGCGTTCCGCACTCTATTTCAGAGACAAACGGCGGGGTTTCTTTCTGATAGGCTACAAGTATATCTTCAATGTTTACATCAGAAAAACTTTCTATAATCTGAGCAGGTGTCTGCCCGTCATATTCGGACTTTTTTATTTCGGCAATGCCGGTAATTTCAATAAGATAGCCCAGGATACTTTTTGTGACAGGATGCTTTACAACGGGACCTTTTCTCAGAAGATAGAAACGGTCGCCAGGCTTAGCAGCCGCCTTTGTCTTTACGAAGACCATATCATGGGTGCCCAAAAGGGTTTTTCCTGAAGGCGATCCAATGACTAGTCCCAAATCATTTATCGCACTTGCAATATAGCCACTTGATATATAGGCATTAGCGTTGACAAGCGGCTTGGGTTTAGGTGGTGCCGGCTCAGCTATCGGGATGGGAGCAGGCTTGGGCTGTTCTGGCTCGATAACAGGCTCTTCCTTTTGTATCTCCTTCTGGAGCAGATAAAGAGGTATCTTTACGATCTGCCCCGGTATAAGCTTATCTGGATTCGCAATGTCCGGGTTTTCCTTCCAAACCTTTGGCCAGAGAAAAGGATCATTAAGCTCCTTCCTGGATATATCCCAAAGGGTATCACCCTGCTGCACTTTATAATCCTTAATCTCCTGCTCTTGAGCAAGCGCAAACGTTGTTACGCCCACCAGGACGATTACAATCAACATTATTAGTTTTTTATTCAGCACGATACTTCTCCTTTTTTAAAGTTATTCCTCAACTAAAAACATAACCGGAAACACCAAAACTGTCAAGCATAATCTCGCCTTGTGTCAAGCCTTGCTTACATGCTTCTTCCGGCCAGTTGCAAAAAATATGTCTTTAACAGAAAATATAACAAAAAGCAATCAGGAGTTCAGATGTCAGGAATAGAAATATATGTCAAGAATGAACAGGAAAAAGCACAGTTAATAAAGGACTATCTTGCTCCCGATGATCTTTATCTCAGGGCGCTCGATACTCTGAAGGATGAGATGATAAGCCAGGGAGTGGACCTTGATACCGGAGAGGGTAAGAAGAAGTTCATACTTGCGGTCAGAGAGTTGAACTCCCGGTTTGGAACAGAGCTGCACAAAGAACTTCCTTAACCTTTTCCCCTATGCAGCCTCTGCCGCGCCTGAAAGCTGATCTTCTGAAGATTGCCAATCCTGAAAAAGCGAAAACCCTTGCCCGTTTTTTTAAAACAGGCAAGGGTCAATACGGCGAGGGTGATATCTTTCTCGGTATTATGGTGCCTCAACAGCGGCGAATAGCAAAGAAGTATGCAGCCCTCTCCCTTCAGGACATTAAAGCACTCCTTGCAAGCAAGGTTCATGAACACCGGCTTATCGCTCTGTTTATTCTGGTCGGTCAGTATCAGAAGGCTGATGAGCAGGTTAAAAAGAAGATAGCGGACTTCTACCTTACTCACGCCTCCTGCATCAATAACTGGGATCTTGTGGATCTTTCTGCGCCCCATATCCTGGGTGATCATTGTTATGGGGAAAATCCGACTATGCTGTATCGCCTTGCAGAATCAGACAATCTCTGGAAAAGGAGAATTGCTATTATGGCAACCTTTGCGTTTATAAGAAAGGGCAGCTTCAAAGAGGCACTTGCTATCTCCGGGATGCTGCTGCACGACAGACACGACCTGATCCATAAGGCCGTGGGCTGGATGCTTCGGGAAATCGGCAAAAGGGATGTACAAAGAGAAGAAGAGTTCCTGAATAAGCATGCTCATGAGATGCCCCGCACCATGCTCAGATATTCTATAGAGCGGTTCGATGATAAGAAAAGACGCTACTGGATGAACAAAAAAGGACCCTGTCTCAGCATCCCGTTAAAGAAACGGTCAATAGAGAGGGGCAGAGAATAACTCCTCTGCCCCTCTCTATGAAATGCATATCAATCGCTGTAGTTCGTAAGTTATGAAGCGATCTCAGCAGCAATCTCTCTGCTGAAGGTGACCTGTCCGTTGTCGACATCAACCTCAACAGTATCACCTTCCTGAAACGAACCATCGAGGATCTTCTTTGCGAGCTCGTTCAGGATCATCTTCTGAAGCACTCTCTTGAGCGGCCTTGCACCATATGTGGGATCAAACCCTATCTCAGCGAAGTATTCTTTTGCCTTCTCGGTCAGCTTCACGTCAATATTTTTCTCCCTGATATATTTCTTCATCCGCTCAACCTGGATATCAACAATACTGGCGAGGAGTTTCCTGGTAAGCGGATTAAATATAATTATCTCATCGACCCGATTCAGGAACTCTGGCTTGAAAAATGCCTTCAGGTCCTGCATCACCCTATCTTTGAATTCCTGCCCGGAATTATCTATCCAATAGGCGTCAGGGTTTTTTTCTTTTTCTATAAGCATTTCCTGAATATGCGTACTCCCAAGGTTGGATGTCATAATTACTACGGTATTCCTGAAATCGACGGTTTTACCGTGACTATCCGTAAGTCTGCCATCATCAAGGAGCTGCAAAAGAAGGTTGAACACCTCAGGATGAGCCTTCTCGACCTCATCAAAGAGCACAACAGAGTATGGCCTTCTTCTGACTGCTTCGGTAAGCTGCCCGCCTTCTTCATACCCAACATAGCCGGGGGGCGCTCCTATGAGCCTTGAGACGGTATGACGCTCCTGATACTCGGACATGTCGATTCTGATCATCGCATTTTCATCATCAAACAGGAACTCCGCCAGGGCCTTTGCAAGCTCCGTCTTTCCGACCCCGGTGGGCCCAAGGAATATAAACGATCCGATCGGCCTGTTCGGGTCCTGGATGCCTGCGCGTGCCCTTCTGACAGCATCTGAGACAGCCTCAATTGCTTCGTCCTGCCCGATAACCCGCAATCTGAGGCGGGCATCCATATGAAGCAGTTTCTTTATCTCGCCCTCAAGCATCTTTGTTACGGGGATGTTCGTCCATTTTGAAACAACCTCTGCTATATCTTCCTCGTCGACCTCTTCCTTGAGCATTTTCCCCTTTTGCTGAGCACCAATAAGCATGGTATTCTCCGCTTCAAGGGACTTCTGAAGTTCAAGAAGTCTTCCATATCTCAGTTCCGCAGCCTTAGCGAGGTCTCCTTCACGCTCAGCCTTCTCAGATTCGCTCTTCGTCAGTTCGATTTGCTCCTTCAGATTCCGAATTTTGAAGATAACTTCTTTTTCGCTCAGCCACTGAGCTCTGAGTTCACCCCTCTGGCCATCAAGAGCTGACATTTCCTTTTCTATCTTTTGGAGCTTGTCTTTTGATTCCTTACCGTTGTCTTTCATCACAGCCTGCTTTTCAATCTCAAGCTGCCGAATCCTGCGCTCTATCTCATCAAGCTCAACGGGCATACTGTCGATCTCCATTCTGAGCTTTGATGCAGACTCATCGATCAGATCGATTGCCTTGTCCGGCAGAAACCTGTCGGTTATGTAGCGGTGAGAAAGCACTGCCGCAGAGATTAGCGCCGAGTCCTTTATTTTTACGCCGTGATGTACTTCGTATTTGCCTTTAAGGCCTCTCAATATTGAGATTGTATCTTCAACAGACGGCTCCTTGACCAGGACAGGCTGAAATCGTCTTTGCAGCGCCGGGTCTTTTTCAATATATTTACGGTATTCTCCAAGGGTAGTCGCACCGACACAGCGAAGTTCTCCCCTAGCCAATGCCGGCTTGAGCATATTGGATGCATCAACAGAGCCCTCAGCGGCTCCCGCGCCTACAAGGGTATGGAGTTCGTCAATGAAAAGGATGATTCTGCCTTCTGCCTCTTCGATTTCCCTGATCACAGCCTTCAGCCGGTCTTCGAACTCGCCCCTGAACTTTGCTCCTGCAATAAGGGCTCCCATATCAAGGGCCACGACTTTTTTATTTTTCAGGGTTTCGGGTACATCACCGGCAATAATCCTCTGTGCCAGACCTTCAGCCATTGCGGTTTTCCCGACTCCAGGATCACCAATGAGAACAGGATTGTTCTTGGTCCTCCTCGAAAGTACCTGGATAATCCTCCGGATCTCTTCATCACGACCGATTACCGGATCCAGCTTTCCTTTGGCTGCAAGCTCGGTAAGGTCCTTGCTGAACTTTTTCAGAGCTTGGTACTTTTCTTCGGGGTTCTGGTCAGTGACACGCTGGCTTCCACGGATCTCCTGCAGTGCTGCGAGGAGTTTTGCAGGATCCACGCCATATTTTTTAAGAATGTCTGAGGAAGGACAACTGACCGAAAGTACTGCTATCAGGAGAAGTTCTACACTGACATACTCGTCTTTCAGCCGTTCTGCCTCTTTTTTTGCTGCTTCAAAAACTTCTTTCAATTTCGGTGTAATATAGATCTGGCCAACAGGTGTTGCGCTTATCACCTTCGGCATACGGTCCAGGGCAGTCTCGATGTCCTTTTTCAGGAGCAGCGTGTTTACCCCAACCTTTTTTATAATCTGTAAAGCAACACCTTCTTCGTCATCGAGCAGAGACCAGAGAAGGTGCTCCACATCGATCTGCTGGTGTCCCTTTCTCTCGGCAAGTCTCTGCGCATTCTGCACTGCCTCCTGGCTTTTTATCGTAAACTTATCCATGATAGTTCTCCTTACTCTGTTTTCAAGGCCCTGCGTAGTTTATCTCTAAAGTCCTTCCTGATCTCATCTTCAAGATGTTCCATCATCTCCTCCATCTCCTGCTGGAGCACCTCCATGCGATGCCTCATCCTGAGAATAATATCAACGCCGGCTCTGTTTACACCGAGCTCCCTGGTCAGTTGAAGGATGAGATTGAGTTTTTCAATGTCGCTCTCCGAATATATCCTCTGTTTCTTTGCCCGGCTGGGCTGTATGAATCCTTCTCTTTCATAAAGACGCAACGTCTGGGGATGCACATTCAGGAGCTTTGATACGATGCTGATCAGATAAACGGGCTCGTCCTTGTCACGTCTCTTCATTTCCTCACCATTCCTTTTCTTGGTGACTCCTTGTAGAGTGCCTCAATACTCTGAATTGCAGCCTTCTCCTGCTCGGTAAGATTCTTGGGTACAGCCACTTTTATTGTCACGAACTGATCGCCTCGCCTGCCTGTTTTTGAAGAGGGGAAGCCTTTGCCCGAGAGTTTGAACTTTTGGCCGCTCTGTGCCCCCGGAGGCAGCGTCATAAGGGTCCCGCCTTCCATGGTCGGTATCTCAATCTTGGCCCCGAGTGCTGCTTCTCCAAAGGTAATCGGCAGATCGAGGTAAATATCGTTTTCTTTTCTGGTAAACAGCGGATGCGGCCTGATGGTAATTTCAATCTGCAGGTCCCCATAGCTGCCACTGCCGTGTCCTGCAGCTCCCATGCCCTTTAGCCTTACACGCGAGCCCGTGTCAGCCCCGGCAGGAATCTTTACCTTAATCGACTCTGTGTGAAGCATCATGCCTCTTCCGGCACAATGTCGGCACGGCTTTGTGGTCTTTCTGCCCGTTCCGCTGCATGGAGGGCAGGGCTGGGCCATCTTAAAGAATCCTTTTGATGCGGTCACCTTGCCGGTGCCTTTACAGTTGTCGCACTGTTGAAACGTTTCTGCTCCTGTGCCATGGCATTCTTTACATGCGACCTCCCTGTTGAACGTTATCGGTTTTGTGACGCCAGAGAAGGCCTCCTCCATCGAAAGCTCAAGACCCATTACCAGGTCAGACCCTCTCAGGTCAGCCTCATGTTGCCCACCACCATTACTGAAGAGATCGGAAAAAATGTCCCCAAAACCACCAAAATCAAATCGGTCGCCGGAGGTGTAGGCCCGATAATCGAAGCCAGGGCCGCCGCTGTCAAAAGGAGATTTGCCAAACTGGTCATAATCAGCTCGTTTTTTCTCATCGCCTAACACCTCATATGCCTCACTCAGTTCTTTGAACTTATGCTCAGCAGTCTTGTCTTTGGGGTTGAGATCAGGATGGTATTTGCGTGCCAGCTTCCGGAATGCCTTTTTGATCTCATCCTGGGAGGCTTTTTTGTCCACTCCCAGCGTTGCGTAGTAATCTTTCGCATTATTGGCCATGATTTCTCCTTGTTTCCATATGATATAACCTTAGTCGATTCATGTCAAGTATGTTTCTATGAATATAACTATAGTGCCTGATAGGATAATTGAAATCTTCGAGGAAAATTACTTGGTTGGTTTCAGACGTCGCAGTTTTTCAACGGCAACCATCAGAATTGAAAGCGCTGCCGGGGTCATGCCCTGTATTCTGCCGGCCTGACCGAGACTGTCTGGTCGAATCTCTTCAAGTTTAAAGAGGAGCTCTCTTGATATTCCCGGCAACAAACGGTAATCAAAATCAGACGGAATTTTTTTGTTTTCGATCCCCAGAAGCCTCTCTGCAGCTTCCATCTGCCGCCGGATATATCCTTCATACTTTGTCTGAATTTCAACCTGTTGCTCAATATCGTCATTCAGCAGGGCAAAGGAAGGGGCAAGCTCCTTTATTACGGCATAGGAAACTTCAGGCCGCTTGAGAAGTTGGTCGAGCGTGATGTCTTCGTTGATAACGGATGTGCTGAGGGCATTCAGCGTGTTGTTGATCACAGATGGTTTTATCCTGACTTTTCTGAGTCTCTGCGTTTCTTCTTCAATCTTTGCCTTCTTATCTACAAACCGGTCATACAGATCGCCGGCTAACAACCCGATGTCATGGCCTTTTTCCATAAGCCTGAGGTCTGCATTGTCATGCCTCAAAAGAAGCCGGTATTCTGAGCGAGAGGTGAACATGCGGTATGGCTCCTGAGTCCCTTTTGTAACCAGGTCATCAATAAGAACGCCGATATATGCTTCATGTCGTCCAAGGATGAGGGCCTCTCGCCCCTGAATTTTCAGGGCAGCATTGATGCCTGCCATTAGCCCCTGAGCAGCAGCCTCTTCATACCCTGATGTGCCGTTAATCTGGCCTGCAAGGAACAGGCCCTCAATCTTCTTTGTCTCAAGAGAGTGCTTTAGCTGTGTAGGGGACACAAAGTCATATTCAATGGCATAGGCGGGCCGCATGATCTCGACCTCTTCGAGGCCTGGGATAGTTCTCAAAAAACTGAGCTGAATATCATAGGGAAGACTGGTAGAAACACCATTTGCATAATACTCTGTTGTTTCAAGTCCTTCCGGTTCGAGGAAAACCTGATGCCGCTCTCTGTCAGCAAACCTGACGATCTTGTCCTCGATAGAGGGGCAATAGCGCGGACCGATGCCGGTTATCTTGCCGCTGTACATGGCAGAACGCTGCAGATTTTCCCTTATTATGGCATGAGTTTCCTTGTTCGTATAGGTTATGTAACAGGGTAGTTGTGGGTTTACGATCTTTTCGGTGCCATGCGAAAACGGAAGTGGAGGATTGTCACCATATTGTGCTTCAGTTTTTGAAAAATCAATGGATTTTGCATCCAGCCGTGCAGGTGTTCCTGTTTTTAGTCTGCCGAGTTTCAATCCAAGCTGAGCGAGACTATTGGAAAGTCCGACAGAAGGGAGCTCGCCTGCCCGACCTGCTTCAAAACTGTCGTGGCCTATATGCATCAGGCCTTTAAGGAACGTTCCGGCAGTAATAACCACGCACTTTGTGTCATAGACAGTTCCAAGGGATGTCTTCACTCCGCATATCTTGTTATCAGGCGCAAGAATTTCCTCAATGGTCGCCTGCTTGATGTCGAGCTTCTCCTGCTCCTCAAGCATTCTCCGCATTCTGAGCCTGTACAGGACCCTGTCAGCCTGAGCCCTCAAAGACCAGACAGCAGGCCCTTTTGACTTGTTCAGCATCCGAAATTGAATGCCAGCCTTGTCAGTCACCTTTGCCATCTCGCCGCCAAGCACATCGATCTCCCTTACAAGATGACCCTTGGCAAGTCCGCCAATCGCCGGATTGCAGGACATCTGTCCAATAGTGTCGAGGTTCATCGTGAAGATACAGGTTGAAAGCCCCATGCGTGCAGACGCCAGAGCAGCCTCACAGCCGGCATGTCCGGCTCCGATAACGATCACCTCATATGTTTTATTCATAGTCATGAATTCTTATTATAAGATAATTCCTGTTATCAGCGCACCGGAAGGCCTGCCTTCAATGCTGGAATAAACCGCAATCTGCATGCTAAAATAGCAAATCTTTAATCCCACGGAGAGAATACATGGCTGAAGTAGTCCCTTTCAAGGGAGTCCTGTTTAATGTCCCGAAGGTGTCAAAAAGCTCAGGGGAGGAGCTTCTTGCGCCGCCCTATGACATCATAACTCCTGAAGACAGGTTGGTCTTATATGCCAAGAGCCCTTATAACATTGTCAGAATAGACTTTGGCATCAAGAATCCGGAAGACAACGAGCATGAAAACAGGTACACAAGGGCGAAGGCATCCCTTGAAAGCTGGCTGAAGGAAGAGGCGCTTGTTTCAAGCCGCAGACCCGGTTTCTACTGCTACGAGGTGGCCTATACCATGCAGGGCAAGAAACTGACCTTGCGGGGATTTCTCGGTCTGGTAAAGCTTGAGGCCCTAGGCAAGGGCAATATCCATCCCCATGAATACACTCACTCCAAGCCCAAGAAAGACCGCCTCGACCTGATGAGATACTGCGAGGCGAACATTAGCCCCATTTTTTCGATATACAACAGCCCTGAAAAGAAGGCCTCCGGGATACTTCAGGACAAAAGCAGGGAGAAGCCCTATATCGAGGCAATGGATGCAAGCGGTTCTGTTCATCGCCTATGGCAGATTGATGACGATAAGAGTGTTGGCGCAATAACTGCAGAACTGGCTAACAAAGCGGTCTTTATCGCTGACGGCCATCACCGGTATGAAACAGCCCTTGAATACCAGAAGGAGATGCAGAAAAAGGAAGGACCATCCGGCTCGCCAAGGCCTTATGACTATGTGCTTATGTTCCTTGCAAATATGGCTGACGAGGGCCTCACTATCCTCCCGACTCACAGGCTGGTGAAGGAGTTTCCTGCAGATGCGCTCGAACAGCTTTCAGCAGACTTTGACATACGGGAAATGAAGATCACTGACGATATACCCTCAGCAATCGCAGGCAGAAGAGATATGTATGGATTATACACAGGAGGCGATACCTGGCATAGTCTGAGCTACAAAGGCGAAGGGATCCATGGTGTGCCGCCTGAACTTAGGGACCTTGATGTGACAATTCTGCATGATCTCATTTTTAAGCAGATCCTGGATATTGAGGCAGTGTCCTATGAGATGAATCTGGAGAAATGCCTGCAGGCTGTAAGGTCAGGTGATTTCAGCGCTGCTTTTTTCCTGAATCCAACAGGTGTCTATGATGTGGAACGTGTTGCGCTTGCATCTCTCCGGATGCCGCCGAAATCAACCTACTTTTATCCAAAGCTTATGACCGGTATGGTTTTGAATATCTTTAAAAATTCTTTATAACGGAGGTCCTCATGGCATTACGCGTAGCAATTAACGGATTTGGCAGGATTGGAAGGAATTTTCTCAGGACAAGTAAAGGAGTCACTGACTTCGAGATCGTTGCGATCAATGATCTCACCGATGCTCCGACCCTTGCACATCTTCTCAAATACGACTCAGTGCATGGCATATTTAGTTCGGATGTGACGGTAAAGGAGAGCAGCCTTTTCGTTGACGGCAAGGAGATCAAAATAACGGCAGAGCGTTCGCCGGAGAACCTGCCATGGAAGGAACTCGGGATCGATATCGTCATCGAGTCTACCGGCCTCTTCACCGACAGGGAAAAGGCAGCAAAGCATCTCGATGCGGGCGCGAAGTATGTGCTGATCTCGGCGCCGGCCAAGGAGCCTGATATTACGGTCTGCCTGGGTATCAACGAAGAGAGTCTGGACCCGGCAAAGCATAAGATCATCTCAAACGCCTCCTGCACCACCAACTGCCTTGCCCCGATCGCCAAGGTCCTGCATAAGGAATTCGGGATCGTCAGGGGCCTGATGACGACGATCCATTCCTACACCAATGACCAGCGGATTCTCGACCTGCCTCATAAGGACCTCAGGAGGGCCCGTGCAGCAGCCATCTCGATGATCCCTTCGACGACCGGCGCTGCCAAGGCGATCGGCCTGGTGCTGCCTGAACTTAAGGGCAAACTCGACGGTTTTTCGATGAGGGTCACGACCCCCAACGTCTCGGTGGTCGACCTCGTGGCAGAGATGCAGAAGGATGTGACTGCCGAGGAGATAAATGCTGCCATGAAGAAGTGGGCAGAGGGGCCGATGAAGGGTGTCCTGCAGTATGTCGATATCCCGCTTGTCTCGGTCGATTTCAATGGGAACCCGCATTCCTCGATATTCGATGCGACCCTCACCCGGGTCATGGAAGGCCGGATGATCAAGGTCATATCCTGGTATGACAATGAATGGGGCTACAGCACGCGGCTTCGGGACCTGATCCTCTACATCATTAAAAAAAGAGGGTAATCCATGGCCAAGCAGAATGGGAATCCGATGCCGATCAAGGATGTTCTTGGGAAACTCGCTATTGATGATCTGAGGCTGAAAGGCAAGCGGGTCTTTATCCGGGCAGATTTCAATGTTCCTCTGGATGACAACCTCCGGATTACGGATGACAGCAGGATTCGTTCGACTCTGGCAACGATCAACTATGCGATAGACGAAGGAGCAAGGGTCATCCTTGCATCCCATCTCGGCAGGCCAAAGGGAAAACCTGACCCCCGGTACAGCCTTGCACCTGTTGCAAAGAGGCTGCAGAGACTGCTTGACAAGGATGTGATATTTGCTCCTGACTGTATCGGTTCCCAAGTCGAAAATATTGTTTCGAAGATGAAGGATGGTGATGTGGTTCTTCTGGAAAACCTGAGGTACCATGCTGAAGAGGAGAAGAATGATGAAGACTTCTCAAAGAAACTGGCAAGCCTTGCAGACTTTTTCATCAATGATGCATTTGGCGCTGCTCACAGGGCTCATGCATCTACGGTAGGGATTACCAGGTTTCTCACATCGGCAGCCGGATTCCTGATGAAAAAGGAAATTGAATATCTCAAGGGAGTTGTGGATAACCCGATCAGGCCATTTGTCGCGATATTGGGCGGCGCAAAGGTATCAGGGAAGATTGGCGTGCTCGAGCATCTTGAAAACAAGGTGGACAAAGTCATCGTGGGCGGCGGCATGGCCTTCACCTTTATCAAGGCAATGGGTGATGAGGTCGGCGACTCGCTGGTTGAGACTGAGATGATCGAGACAGCTCAGAGGATCAGGAAAAAGCTCAAGTCAACCGGCATTAAGTTCTATCTGCCTGTTGACTGTGTTATTGCGCAGAGCCTTGAACCTGGTGCTGAAACTAAGATCGTGCCTACGCTCGAGATTCCGAAGGGATGGAGGGCGCTGGATATCGGGCCTGCAACCGTGAAGCTTTTCTCAGAGGCGCTTGAGAATGCAAAGACAATCCTCTGGAACGGCCCCATGGGAGTCTTCGAAGTAGATGCTTTTTCGCGTGGGACCTATGCCATAGCGAATGCTGTAGCCGATGCCTATGCTCTCACTATTGTGGGCGGTGGAGACACTGACCTTGCAGTACATAGGGCTGGCGTGACCAATGCGCTTTCTTTCATCTCAACAGGCGGCGGTGCATCTCTGCAACTTCTTGAGGGCAAGGAACTTCCGGGTATCGCAGCGCTAACAGACAGAAAAGCCGAGTAGCAGCAAAGACGAAAGGCACAATAAAAAAAGCAGGGCAAGTCTTCTTGCCCTGCTTTTATGTTTTTTAAACACTGAGAAGTTGCTACGGTATTACCTTGTTCAGCCGATATTCAACAATGCCTGATGCGCCGGCTTTTTTAAGTCTTGGTATCAGTTCGCGGACCTTTCTTTCATCGATAACAACGTCGAGATCATACCAGCCACTGTCAGAAAGGGCCGATATGGTGGGTGAGTGCATAGCCGGCAAAATGGTCAGCAGACGTTTCAGGTCGGTCTGTTTAACGTTCATCTTCATGCCGACCTTTTCCTCTGCAGCAAGCGCCCCTTTAAGAAGCATAACCAGGTTCTCCATCTTCTGCTGCTTCCATCTGTTCTGCCAGGCCTTCTTGTTTGAGATGAAGCGAGTGCTTGACTGGAGTATCGTCTCGACAATCCTGAGATTGTTTGCGCGAAGAGAAGACCCTGTCTCGGTCAGTTCAACGATAGCATCAGCGAGATGAGGGGGCTTCACTTCCGTGGCGCCCCACGAAAAATCTACCTCTGCCTTGATCTTGTTCGCCTTCAGGTATCGCTTTGTGAAGCCTACAAGTTCAGTCGCTATTCTCTTGCCGTTGAGGTCCTTAATGGTCTTGATTTTTGAATCATTGGGGACAGCAACGACCCAACGGACCGGTTTCAGCCCTTCCTTTGCATACGTCAGTTCAGCGACCTCTTTTATGTCAGCGTTCTGTTCCATGATCCAGTCATATCCTGTGAGACCGCAGTCGATAATGCCGCTTTCAACGTACCGGGCCATTTCCTGCGCCCTGATCAGCATGGACTCTATCTCCACATCATCGAATATCGGATAGTAAGAGCGGCCGGACACAGCCACATGATAGCCTGCCTTTCTGAAAAGCTTTAAGGTCGCTTCCTGCAGGCTTCCTTTCGGCAGGCCAAGCCTGAGAATTTTCTTTGTTTGTTTCATTCAATCTTCCTTTCTGAATATACAATACATAGTTTACGTCAAGAGTTCTTCTTTCCTCACACGAATCGTGTTCCCATGCGCCTCAAGTCCTTCTATATCAGCGATAGCTTCGACGACAGTGGAAAGACGAAGAAATCCTTCCCTGGTGAAGCCCAGAACACTTGAACGCTTATAAAAGTCATACACCCCAAGGGGTGACGAGAAGCGTGCGGTGCCGCCTGTGGGAAGCGTATGGTTAGGTCCTGCAGAGTAATCCCCTAACGCCTCAGGACTCCAGGGGCCAAGGAACATGGCTCCTGCGTTTTCGATCAGCGGCACAATATCAATCGGTTTTTTTGTCATGATCTCAAGATGTTCAGGTGCAATTGAGTTTGAGAGCGCAACGGCTTCCTTGATGTTTTTTGTAACAATGATGGCCCCATAGTTTTCGAGTGAAGCTTTTGCGATCTTTTTTCTCTTCAGCTTGTTGAGCTGACGTTCAATCTCTTTTGCTGCTGCCTCGGCAAGTCTCCGGGAATCTGTAATCAGGATAGAGGAAGCAAGCTCGTCATGCTCTGCCTGGCTCAGCATGTCTGCTGCCACGAACGCCGGGTGTGTTGAGCTGTCGGCAATGATAAGAATCTCACTGGGGCCGGCGACCATGTCTATGTCAACGATCCCAAATACCATCTTCTTTGCTGTTGCAACAAAGATATTGCCCGGACCGACGATTTTGTCCACTTTCCTGATGCTCCTGGTGCCGTAGGCAAAGGCTGCTACTGCCTGGGCCCCGCCAATACGGTAGACCTCTTTTACGCCTAACATTTCAATAGCGGCCATGACATAGGGGTTCATCAACCCGTCAGGCGCAGGAACGCAGAGCGCTATCTCAGCCACCCCAGCCACCTGCGCAGGGATGACATTCATAAGAACGGTTGAGGGATATGCGGCTTTGCCGCCCGGGATATATGCGCCGATTCTTTTGAGGGGCCGAATCGCCTGACCAAGGATTGTGTCGCCCTCAGTGAAGGACCAGGAGTGTTCCTTCTGCATCTCATGGAACCGTCTGATGCGTTTTGCCGAGACCTCGAAGGCCTTGATGATTTTGGGGTCAGCCTTCCCTGCTGCCTTCCTGATCTCTGCTTCGCTCACCTTCAGCCTGGAGGCTTTTTTATCATCAAACTTTTGGGTATATTTCAGGACCGCCGTGTCACCGTTTTTACGGACATCAGCAAGGATAGTCTCCACCGTGCGGAGCACAGAGCTGCTTACAGAAACATTGCGGGATTGCAGTTTTTTGAGAAATGCCGACAGGTCGCTGCTCTTGCTTATTATTTTCATGGTGATTAATTCTATCGTGTAGCCTGCAATTATTCAAGCAAAGAGAAGCGGGACGCAAAGAATGACTACTTCTTCACAAAAACTATGGCAAAGGATACATGCTAAACGGTGAATTCATTCAGCTGCTCAATGAATTCTTCGAGGTGTCCTTCCTCTTCATGCAGAATATGCGTAAGCAGTTTCTTGATCTTCTCATCAGGGATGATCGCAATATGATCCTTGTACATGGCGATGGCACCTTTTTCGAGTTCGATCAGTCTCCTAAGATATCCTTTGGGGCCGCCTTTGCCAAAGTTCAGCTCACGGTGCTCCATCGACGGTATGCCTCCCAGATCAACGATCAGTTCGGAAAGTTTTTCTGCATGCCTCATCTCGTCTTTTGCGATCTCTTCCATTTCCCTGCTCGGCCTGCATTGGGGCGTTACAAAACTGTCTCTCATATAGATGAGGATCGCCTCGATTTCACCGGTCAGGTCCTGATTCAGAAGGTTTATAATGGCCTGTTTCTTCATGTTCTGAGCTCCTTCAGTATTTAAGCTTTGCTTTTTCCAGGTTGCCGATAACAACGAGGACATAATTCTTCGTATCGAGATATTTCTTTGCCACCCTGAGGATATCCTCCTGAGTGACCGCATTGATGAGGGAAGGATACTTATCAACATAATCCATCCCAAGGCTGTTAAACTCCACAGCAAGAGCAAAGCCTGCTATTTTGCTGTTAGAGTCAATGCGCAGGGGGAAACTTCCGGTAAGATATGATTTCGCATCCTGAAGCTCCCTGTCACTCACAGGTTCTGCTTTAATGCGCTCCATTTCCCTGAGGACTTCGTCGATAGCAGCATTTGCAGACTCATTTTTTGTCTGGAGGCCTGCCTGGAAACTGCCGCTGAACCTGCTTGCAGAAAAGAAGCTGTGCACATCATATGCAAGACCCTTGTTGTCGCGGATATTGTCCATAAGGCGCGATGCAAACCCGCCGCCCCCCAAAATGTAGTTCATAACAGACACTGCGTAGTAGTCGGGGTTGTCACGGCTTATGCCGAGATGTCCAATGATAATGTTTGACTGGGTGAGGTCCTTGTTTGTTTTGATAACGGTCGGATTATTTTTTGCGCGGATACCGGGAAGGGGTATTGAAGGGATGTTTTTTTCTTCCCATTGGCCTAAATGCCTGTCCAGGAGAGCCTTCAATTCATCCCTGCTGATGTCGCCTACGACAGACATGATCGCGTTGTTTGGTGCAAAGAAGGAGGCATGAAAGTCAATAATGTCCTGCCTGCTGATCAGGTCAAGGGACTCAATGGTTCCCTGTACCTGCCTTGCATAGGGATGCTCCCCAAACACAGCCTTTGAAAAAGCGATAGAGGCAAGAGCGCCGGGCTCTTCGTTTTGCTGGATGAGCCAGTTCCTGGTGATCCTTTTCTTTCTCTTTAGCTCCTCTTCGTTAAAGGCAGGGTTCATCAGTATGTCAGAGAGGAGATCAAAACCAAGATCAATGTCCTTCTTCAGGACTGAAAGGGAGATTGTGGTATAGTCAGCACCTGCTGAGGCGCTGAGCGAACCGCCCACAAATTCAATTGCTTCACTGATCTGCCGTGATGTTCTTTTTTGTGTTCCTTCACTCAAAAGCGCTGCAGTCAGATATGCGAGCCCCGCCTTGTCAGAAGGTTCGACAACGCTTCCGGCCCTGACTGCCATGACGATTGTGACAATCGGCAGTGCCTTTCGCTCTGCATGGAGAAGGACCATGTTGTTTGAAAGTATATCCTTTTCAGCCAAAGGACTGCCGGATGCCTGAGATGCAAGAAAAATAGCAAGCAGCATGATAATGAAATGTTTAACAATTTTTTTCATTGCGCCACTCCCTTTGCGAGCGGAATCAGAATGCCTGTCGTCTTTTGTTCGTCAATGAGATATTTCTTTGCAGCGCGGCTCACATCTTCAGGCGTTACCTTGCGGATACCTTCAAGATATTTGTCGATAAACTTCCAGCCTACGGTCATCTCAAATGAGCCGATCGTTTTAGCCTGCATGTAAATCGAATCCTGCTGCATGATGAACGATGCCTCGACCTGGTTCTTTGCCTTCTGGACTTCCTGGGCTGAAGGAAGCTCGTTTTTGATCTTTTCAATTTCCTCAAACATGGCCTTTTCAACATCCTCTATCTTTTTGCCCTGGCCTGCCGTTGCCCCAGAGAAGAAGAGAAAGGGAGCCTTATAAAGACCCTCGTACCCAGCCCATGCAGATACGGCTATCTGCTTCTCATAAACAAGCGAGCGATAAA
This sequence comes from Nitrospirota bacterium, assembly GCA_016235245.1. Lineage (NCBI taxonomy): Bacteria > Pseudomonadati > Nitrospirota > Nitrospirota bacterium. The sequence continues at coordinate 18,155 of JACRLO010000024.1, forward strand.
GTCTGGAGCTCTTCCCATCCGAAAGAATGCTGCCTAACACATCAAGGGCAAATCCATCCGCATGGGTAATATTCGGAGCCTTATAGACCGAAAGGAGATAAGGGAGTTCAGCTTCTTTTTTTACATAAATCCTGCGCTCCCCTTTCTGCTCGTCCTCTTCGACGGTTATTGCCGGAATTGGAGGCCCTGCAGGGATGCTGCCGAAGGCTGCCTTTATTTTGGCCAGGATCTCCCGCTGATTTACGTCTCCAACTACTATGATCACTGCGTTGTTCGGTGCATAATATGTCCTGTAATGACTGACAAGGTCATCAGGGTTGAGCGTTTTCAGGTCAGACATCCAGCCGATAACAGGCCAGCGATAGGAATGGTTTTTAAACGCAGCAGCAAAGACTTCTTCCATCACAAAGTTCTGCGGGTCATCCTCATAGCGCATTCTGCGCTCTTCCATTACTACATCGCGTTCTGAAAGCACTGACTCCTTTGTCAGGATAAGGTTCTGCATGCGGTCCGCCTCAAGCTCGATCGGCAGGCTGATGCGGTCAGATGCAAGAAGTTCGAAATATCCGGTATAGTCCTTTGACGTAAACGCATTATCTGTGCCGCCTGACCGCTGAATGGTCTGGGAAAATGTCTTGGGCCCGTGATTTTTTGTTCCCTTGAACATCATATGCTCAAGCAGATGACTCAGGCCGGTCTTGCCGGTCTTCTCATTGAGTGAGCCTACCCTATACCAGATCTGGAATGTGGCTGTCGGAGCTTTGTGGTCCTCGACGATCAGGACCTTGAGGCCGTTGTCGAGCATATACTCATTGATCGGCAGTGCATAAGACGAAGCAACAAACAGTAAACTGATAAAAAATGCTGCAAAGGTTTTCTTTTTCATACTTCTATTTTACCGATATAGCATTATACTTGCCAAAGGATAATGAAAACCTACCTGATGCCGTAGCCGAACATCGTATAGAAAAAGTGACCGTTGATCGTATAGGAGTCCATGCCCCAGCTATCAGGGATGGGCCAATACGGTTCGCCGTCCCTGATAGCCTTGAGAGCTGCATCATCAAGCATCTTATATCCTGAAGTTCTTATTAGTTCCAGAGCCCCTAGCCTTCCATCCTTCCTGATAGTGAAGCTGATTTTAAGGTCTCCATAGAGTCCTTTTTTGCTCGCTTCAGGCGGATACTCCCAGATGCTCTCGATCTTCTCCTTCAGTTTTCTCATATATCCGGCGTACCGATAATCCTGCGATTCAAAGGTGATTTGGTCATTTTTTTTCTTAGCACCATCACCTTTTCGAGCCGCATCGCCTCTCGCATTAATGTCGAAAAGTTTTTCCCGATTTGATGCCTCACGCTTGCTTGCCTGGCTGCTGCTTTTGAGGAAGCCAGGCTTGGAAGAACTCTCTTCAGGGGGTTCATCGCCATGGGCCTCGCTTTTTCCAGGCTTTGGCGATGCTCCTTCGGGGAGTGGCTTCCCGTCGTCCTTCCCTTGCCCCGGGACCATAGGCTTATCCTGTGAGGGCGAGGTTTTTGGAGGAATCTTGGTAACAGGAGGCAGCGGTTTCAGGGATTTGGGAACGACTGGAAGAGGTCTGGCGTCGGGCGGGACCGGAATCGGTTTTGCCGGCGGCGAAGGCAGTATCTCAGGGCTTTTTGCCTGCTCAGGGGTAACGAGTTGGGTAAAAAATTCCCGCGCCTTACGGGTCTTTTGCTCCGGCAGAAAATATATGCCGATGAGGATGATCGCATGGAGTGCTACGGAAATAAGCAGAAACCTTTTTATGGCCAATGGTTCTCTTTCCTGTTGAAGATATCTAACGTAGTATAAACCTCATTCAGCAATTTTCAAAGGGTCTTGCGTCAAGAACGCTCACCATAAGGAGAAGGACTGTTGTTATTCAGAAACTGGGGGGGAAAGGACAGTGAATCTTTGCCTTTCTGAGCGAAGAAGGTCCTGCGAGGTAATAGGCAGCGATCTTAAAAAAGAAATTTCCGACCGTGCCAGATACTGTTCCGTCCCTGTTTTCTGACCATATCATGGTCTTATGGAGGTTGTTGATCGCGATGATAAGGTACACATGGTCAGCGCTCATTCCATCAACATCTTCCCGGCTGGGACGTGGCAAGCCCTTTTGAGGCCCAAACTGCGTATGGGAATGAAAATCCCCGACAATCTGAAGTCTGTCCATCCGTTCGAGAATAGGCAGGATCTGCTTGTGGCTTCTGTCAAGGGATACAACGCCTTTCGGTTTTCTGTCGGCAGTCTGAAGGCTGTAGGCATGCTCCACAATATAACGATCCTTCAGCTTATAGCCGAGCAGAAAACCAAGACACTCTTTTTTGTACACCTCTGCTGAACTCAGCAACAGATCTATAAAAGCGTTTTCTGATAAATAGACTCTCATTCCCAATGCTTAGGAAGGCGTACTGACAGAACAGGGCAAGGAGCATAGCGTACTACCTGCTCTGCGGTGCTGCCAAAAAGGAGCCTGTCAAGGCCGGTTCTGCCATGAGTTGCCAGGACAATAAGATCGATCTTGTTTGTTTCTGCAAACTTGGTGATCTCCTCATAGGGGATGCCTTTCATTACAACATGTTCAATGCCCTTGAACCCTCTCATCTCTTCGATAAAGGTCTTCTCAAGCTCTGTTTTCGCGCCTTTTTCGAGATCCTTATACATTTCTTCAACAGAGATGTGAGGGACATACCATCCTGTTGTTCTGGCAACGTCATAAATGACGTGCATAAAGAACAGTTTTGCATCGTAGCGTTTTGCGAGATCCACGGCATACGGCAGAGCGTTCTTTGAACCCTCTGAAAAGTCAGTTGCAAAAAGGATTGTGTTGAGCTTCATCTTAAACCTCCCTAAGGTATTTGGCTGCGTCTTCAGGTGATGTCGGCAGAATATAAAAGCCTGATCCCCATTCAAATCCGCTTGTTCTTAAGAACCGCGGCATGATCTCAAGGTGCCAGTGAAAGTCCTCCCCGAGGGTGTGCCAATGGTCTTTTCGGGGAACCCTGTTTGGTGCAGAATGTATGAAGTAATTATACGAAATGTTCGGAAAGAGTGCCTTCAGTTTTTTTATTGCAGAAGAGAGGATGAGAGCCAGGTCTTCAAGTTCGTCTGGACGAATATCCTGGAATGCGCAGTTATGTCTTTTCGGCAGTATCCATGTCTCAAAGGGAAACTTTGATGCATAAGGGCAGAACGCCGCATAATGGCGCGTTTCGAGAATTACTCTGCTGCCGACCCTCAGCTCCTCGCGCATGACATCACAGAAGATGCATCGCTCCTTATAGGCAAAATACTGTTTGGCGCCATCGAGCTCTTCCTTGACCCTCTTGGGGATTACCGGTGTGGAGGCAAGGTGAGAAACGGGATGATCGAGATGGCTGCCGGCTGATATCCCGTGGTTTTTATAGATGAGGGTGTATCGCAGGCGGGAATCTTTTTCAAGGTCTGCAATGCGGTCCCTATACGTCTGGACAACGCGCGTCATCTGTTCAAGGCCCATGTTCTCAGGCTGGACATTATGGTAAGGTGATTCAATGATAACCTCATTCGCTCCAATGCCGTTCATTTTGTCATACATGCCCTCGCCTCTTCTGCCGAGGTCTCCCTCAACCGTGAAGACAGGGTTGGTGTGTGGAATAACTCTGCTCCACCAGGCATCAGAAGCGCCTGTTGACGAAGTGTTCCGAATGCGCATGATCTCTCCCGCCGTCTCGCTCTCGCGGCCAGCGCAGAGAATACAGCCCTTATCGCTGAGGCGTTCAGAAGCAAGTTCCTGCCGGTATTCGGAGGGAGGAGCAGACTCACTGAGTACTGCTATCCATCTTCCCAGCAAGGGATCTTTTCTCAGTTCAGTGGGGGCAGTTTTTTTCATAGAGTATCTTTAATCCCTCTAAGGTCAGTTCCGGTTTAAGGAGATGAGGCCTTTTGATAAAATTATTGACCAGGAAACTGTATCCTCCCGTTACTATCGTATTGAACATCAGTCCTGTTTCCGTCTCCATCTCTTCAATAAGCCTCTCAACAGCACCTGCCGTGCCTATTAATAGCCCTGACAGTATGCAGCCTGTCGTGTCCTTTCCAAGGACTGATTCAGGCTCTTTAAGCTCAACCTGTTTGAGCTTCGAAGTCTTTGCTCCAAGAGAGTCATTCATAAGGCCTATGCCCGGCATGATCGAGCCTCCGATATAACAGCCTTGCCCATCGACAACCGTAATCGTCGTTGCAGAGCCAAAATCTATTATCGCAGCCGGCCCTTGAAAAAGAGAAAAAGCCGCTGTTGCATTTGCTATCCTGTCTGTCCCGAGTTGTTCAGGAGCAGATATTCTAAACCCTATTGCCGAAAGAGTACTGTCAAGAACCAGGATGTTGGTTTTTCCTTCTCCTGAAAGCCCTTTCAGGACTTTTCTGAAAACATTAGTATGGCTCGGGACTACTGATGATATTATACCGTTGATAGCTGATTTTGCTATATTATTTTCTTTCATGTATGAAAGCAATAACAACTTATATTCGTCCTCTCCCTTTAAGGGATGGGTCGGAATACGCTGCATAAAAAGGCCATTGTCCAGGAAATAACCTATAGTTATCGAGGAGTTGCCGATGTCTGTTGCAATAAGCATAATAATAGTTAATTTATATCGAACGTTCCTACTATATGTATGTGTGTATACAAAAATCTAAGATAGAAATGAAATATCTCCAGAACTGATAGTTTTTCGTTCGCCGGAGTGCATTCTCAGAATGAGCATACTATTTTCATCAATATCTTCAGCAATGCCTGACCAAGTGTCATCCCGCATGATGACTTTGATCTTTCGGCCCAACGTGGAAGAGTTTGTTCTCCATGCATCGAGCAAAGGCTTCTTCCCCTCTTTTTTTAGAATGCCATACCATTTTTCAAACTCCCTTAGCAGTTGAAGAATGATCTTGTTTCTCCGATGATTTTTCCCAGTCTCAATTTTTACAGATGTTGCAGTATCCTTTATTACTTCGGGAAGATTTCCGGCGTTCATGTTCACGTTCATCCCAATACCGATAACGGCGACTGCTACCCTGTCAGGGTCCGCACGTACCTCGGTCAATATCCCGCCCAGTTTCTTATCGGACATAACCAGGTCATTCGGCCACTTGATCGATACGGCAATATTACATGACTTCTGCAATGTCAAAGCTCCTGCCACTGCAGCGACAATAGTAAGCATGGTCGTATCCCTCGGCTCAAGTTCAGGCCGGATTATCAGGGTTATATAGATGTTCTTGCCGGCCGGAGACTCCCATGTCCTGCCGAGCCTGCCCTTGCCTCTTGTCTGGTGGTCAGCCACAAGCACTGTGCCCGGCGCAATTTCACCTTTGGTCACAAGAGACATGGCAAGATCATTTGTGGACTCAACTGAATCATGAACAATGAGTCTCTTCCAGAGATCGCTTCTGCTATTCAGACGCAGGTAATCCTCGCCGAGGTCCGGTGCGCTTTTAAGGCAATAGCCCTTTGAAGGTAATGCCTCGATGATATACCCTTTATTTCTGAGTGCAAGAATTTTCTTCCATACCGCAGCTCGCGATATCCCCAGACGGTTGCTGATGTCCTGACCGGAAATGATATCATCAGCACCCTGGAGCAGACTGAGAACCGATTCAGACATTGGATCTTGTGGGGTTAGGCAGGTTTTGAGGTCCTTGTTATTCTTCAGGGAGAATCTCTACGAAAATCTTACCCTTCAGTTTTTCCGCAAACTTCCTGGCGTCATCTGCAGAGCCAACGATGGAGCCATAATGCATGGGGATAGCAGTCCTGGGCTTGATATCAAGCGCAGCCTGAACAGCCTCTTCAGCCGTCATAACGTACGTCCCTGATACAGGGAGCAACGCAATGTCTGCCCTGAACGTTTTCATCTCTGGAATGTAGTCAGTATCACCCGCAAGGTATATGCGCTCACCGGATATGGTAAAGATATACCCGACCCAACCCCTGTCTTTTGTATGGAACTGCTTATTGGTGTTGTATGAGGGCACAACCTCTATCTTGATGCCGGAAATATCAAGCTTATCTCCAGGCTTAACGATCTTGATGTTGCCCTTAAGTTTGGCAGCGCAGTCAACTGGCGCAACTATGACTGTGTTCGGCCCCTGGAGCATCTTGATATCGTCAGGCGAGCAATGGTCACGATGCTCATGGGTGATCAGGATTATGTCGGCATGGTCAGCCGTTTTTACCTTAAATGGATCGGTGTAGAGAACTTTTTCGCCTGTTATTTTAAAGGTGTCATGGCCGAGCCAGTGGATGTTCTTACCCATTGCAAAACCCTCCTTGTGCCCTGTGAGCAGAAACAGTAAAGCCAGCGAAGTAAAAAAGAATGACCTGAATAGCGTTTTCATAACGGCATTATATCACACAGGCAAAAGATAGTATAATGGTGCAAAAGAAAGGGCTTGCCATAAAAAACATCGACAGCAACAACGGCCTGAAACAGCTTCTTGCATATGTCCACGAAATGCGCGGTATTGATTTTTCGCTCTATCGCCAGGCGACAGTGTCGCGGAAACTTGAACTGAGACTGCAGGAGACGAAAAGCAGGGGCTATAAAGAATACCTCTCCTATCTCAAAATGAATCCTGATGAGCTTGAGCCCCTGATCAGGACGCTGACCATAAAAGTGAGCAATTTTTTTAGAAATCCGGTTGTATTCGAACTGCTCTCATCAAGTGTCCTTCCTGAGCTCGCAGCCGATTTCGGTTTTCTGAAGGTATGGAGTCTAGGATGTGCACATGGTGAGGAGCCCTATTCGGTTGCCATGATCCTTCGTGATTTTCAGGTGCAGGAGAACCTCTCCTTTCCCCATCATATTCAGGGGACTGACGTTGACCCAGAGGCAATCGAAAAAGCACGAAAGGGTGAGTATTCGGCCGAAGAGCTTTTCGAGACAAAAAGGAAATACCTTGATGCATATTTCATGAAGCTGCCCAATGAATTTGGGACAAGCCTCGGAAATGAGCGGTATCAGTTAAAGGATGAGATCAGATCAATGGTCAGATTTTCGAGCGACAATATTATGAACATGCTGCTTCATAAAAGGGTTTATCTCGGGAGCTACAATCTCATACTCTGCAGAAATGTCCTGATCTATCTGAACAGGGAGATGCAGGAGGTGATGATCAGGGCGATTGGCGACATCCTGTATGACAAAGGCTATCTGATACTCGGAGAGGCTGAAACCATGGCTGAAAGCGTGCGGCAGGAGTTTGAACAACCCTTTCCCGGCATCAAGATCTTCAGGAAAAGACGGTCAGCAGCGCCTTGATCCTGTCTTGCCGATATAGCGCAGGGGGTTGTCTGTTGATGCCTTCAGAATCTTAGCATCAGGTATGCCGATGCGCTGAAGTTTCTTCACTGCCCCCCCTATGGTCAGGCCGCTGCCTGCAAGGATGCCATGGCTATAGACAACACCCTCGGCTGATCTGTTGCCCATTACAGAATCCGAGACAATAATGATCTTTTCGAGCGGCTTGCATCTGAAGATCAGCTCAAGGGTTTTTGGATGCAGGTGGACGCCGTCTGCTATTACCTCAATAGAGAGATCCCTGTCCATGAGGCCAAGACCTGCGAGCCCAGGCTCCCTGTGATGGAAAGGCCGCATGGCATTGAACAGGTGGGTTATACCGGTTGCCCCTGCCTTCTTGGCATCGACTGCCTGCCTCAGCGTTGCATCAGAATGGCCCATGTTGACCCTGATCCCCATGTCAGCGCATTTTTCGATCACCTTGATAGCTCCCGGCAGCTCCGGCGCAATAGTGATGATCCTAGCGATATCTTCGTAACCACCTATCAGCTTTTTGAGCGCTGCAAGGGTTGGCCTAATAAAGGTGTCCTTGTCCATAGCACCGCATCTGAGAGGATTCAGGAACGGCCCTTCAAGGTTCAAACCCAGTATCTCTGCGCCAGATTCTCGTCCCTTTGTCTGCATATCCATTGCCATTCTGACGGCCTTCAGGCCCTTTCTCATCTCATCAATATGGCCCGAATAGATCGTCGGAAGGATGGCGCTTGTCCCTGCCTTTGCATGGGCCTTTGCCAGGGTCAGGATATCTTCGTATGCGTCTGTCCGCGTATCGTATCTGTTGATACCATGAGTATGAAGATCGACAAAACCGTGGAGCTTCATAACATCTTTCCGCGTCGGGTGAAGAAATCGCTCAAGGCAAGCCGTATGACCCCGCCCTTTGACCATTTTCTACCGGTATCTTTTGCCAGTTCGTGCGAGGCTTCTTCGAGAGCTTCAATCACCTCTTCCTCAAGATAGACAGAGGTCTTAACCAGTTTTTCGTGCTCCTCTTCGTGGTTGTGTTCCATAGTCCAAGTTTAAACAATTTCACAGACCCTGTATAGGGGACAACTGCTGCTGATGACATGGCCAGGACATTCTGGTAAAGTTATTGGGAAATGAGATTTATGAAGATCACCAGCAGTGCAAACAAGCATATCAGGGACATAATCCAGATCAGGGAGACACGTGCAAAGTTCAGGCATGCTGCATTTCTGGTCGAAGGGCCGCATCCTGTCGAGATGGCCCTTGCTGCAGGGGTCCAGATCAAAGAGGTCTTTGTGACCGAGGCATTCATCAATGCCAAAGAACACCGCACTCTCCTCGGGAAAATCACGGCCGCCATCTTTGAAGTTTCCGAGCAGATCCTGAATAAGATCACGGATACCGAGACGCCGCAGGGCATTGTGGCACTTGCCGGATATACACCGGGCACGCTCGATACGCTGATTTTGAACGAAGCCCCTCTGCTGGCTGTTCTTGATGCCATACAGGACCCGGGTAATCTTGGGACGATCATCAGGACAGCAGATGCAGCTGGCACTGATGCGGTCATCCTGCTCCCGGGCACATGCGATGCATTTATGCCGAAGGTGATCAGGGCGACAGCAGGGAGTCTCTTCAATGTTCCGCTTCTGTACGCAGAGCCTGCTACGCTTGTCGACTGGTTAAGCAAACAAAAGGTCCGGCTCGCGGTGACTGCTGTAGATGCAGAAAAGACCGTATTCGATACTGACCTCAGCGGGGGCATTGCGATCGCCTTTGGCAACGAAGCCCATGGCGTAAACGATCAACTCAGAAAAGCTGCTGATCTTTCCCTCAATATCCCAATCCTCGGCAAGGCCGAAAGCCTCAATGTCGCCACGTCTGCTGCGATATGTCTTTATGAGGCAGTGAGGCAGAGAAGAAAATAGATTGTGATCGAAATTGCAGATAGACACACATCGGCAGAAGATCGAGCTATTCAAACAAGATTTCACCAAAACAATCCGGCAGATGAAAATTCTTTTCCGGCAGAGGTGTCCATGAGACCCAGTGAGGATGGGAGGTCTCGTCACCGCATTTGTAGAAATTGGCGCGCCAGGGCTGACCTTTGACCTTGCCTAACGAGCCGACGTATTTTTCGAGCAGGCTGAAAGGGATAAAAAACTCAAGGAACCAAGTGACCGGCTCTGTTATCTCGGGTTCAACAATCTCAGGCATGGAATGATAGATCAGAACCTGCTTTCCGTCTTCCTCGGGAAGCTTCACAAAATCCTGAAAGCCTTCAGCTTTTCGTGTCGGATCAATAATATAGCTGCAGAGCAGTGCGCCGCTGCAGTTGAATTCAAAGTTGAAATATCCGCTGTCTTGCTTCGGCTTAACAAAGAACTCAACGCAACTGTCTTTGTACACAGGCGACAAGAATTCATTATGAATGCTTCTTACATACCGGTCCCTGACCTTAAAGATGCCGAAGATGCCGTCCGGGTTGTACAGAAGCCTTACCGCTGTTTCGGGTCTGTGCCCGACCCCTTCGGGACGGAAATGGATAAGCTCAAGGGTCTCTGCCCGGTCCCATGCAGGTCCATCCCACTGCCCGATCAGGTCAGGCATGATGGCGGCAGAGCGGACAATGTAATGAGGCATTAAAATTCTTTGAAGACTTTTGCGAGGGAGTCGCCTGCAACATGCATTTTAAATTCATTGAAATAACCGAAGGGGGTCTGCATGACCGTGTACCCGGTGCGTTCGAGCCTGATGATCACGTCATCAAGCAGGCGTTTGGCAAACTCGGGAGAGGATTTACTTGACGAGAGGTGATTGAAGGAGTGGAGAACGACATTCTTTGTGCTGAACTTGCCGGCAAGCCACTTGACGTTCTTTACGAATTTCTCACAGACACTGCCGTATTTTTCCTCATCCTCTGCCTCGCAGTGAAAAAAGAAGACAACAGCATCAGGCATGGATTCCTCGATCTCGATATCAGGGGCGGTCTCAAGGGTCTTTGAGGCGGTCTTGTACCACCATTCTTTGGTATAGAACATCAGGAGCTTCATCTAGAGTCCTGTCGGATGGTCTATGAATTCAATCCTGAGGCCAAACTTCTTTTTGAGCATATTCCCGACAGCCTTCACCCCGAGGGTTTCCGTGGCATAGTGGCCGGCAAATACGACATTCAGTTTCATCTCTTCCGCAAGGGTGTAAGCACTGTGCGACGGCTCTCCTACAAGGAGGGTGTCGATACCGGTCTTTTCCGCATCATAGATCGCTGACCAGCCTCCCCCGGAGACAACGCCGACCTTCTTCACCTTTTTCCCGAAACCGAGGGCAGTAGATCTTGTGTCCAGTGTCCTGTCTACCCTGCTGATAAAATCTTTCAGGGGAAGTTCATTCTTCAGGCTGCCCCAATAACCGATACTTTTCCCGTGGTATTCGCCGAACTCTCCCATCCTCTTTATCTCGAGGACCCTGAGCAGTTCGGCATTATTGCCGTAATCAGGATGCCAGTCAAGGGGAAGGTGGCAGGCATAGAGCGAGATATCTGTTTCAAGGAGCGCTTTGATCCGCGTTTTCATGACGCCATCGATGGAACGAATTCCTCCCCATATAAGGCCATGATGGACAATAAGAAAATCGATATTCTTTTGAGCCGCCGCCTGAAAGACATAATCGCAGGCATCGACTGCAATGCCGATATTGCCGACAGTTTCAGAGCCTTCGACCTGAAGGCCGTTAGCGCTTTCATCTTTGGGGAATTCGGATAGTTTCAGATCGCTGTTGAGGAAAGATACAAGTTGGCTGAGTGCAATAGTTTTCATTCCTGTCTTATTGCGTCGCAGATATGCTGTACTGACGACGAACAGCGTCCTGACCAGTCCTCAGCGCGGTACCCGCAATGGTTGCAGCAGTAGGGCAGCCTGAACGCGGTCTTGATATCTGCTGCCTTTTTGAATTCCTGAACAGCCCTTTCAAGCTGCCTCTTCCTCATATAGAGATTACCCATAAGCAGATGGAGTTCAGGGTATGAAGCGCCGCCTGTATCGATGCCGGAAAGAGTGTCAAAGGCGTCATCGATCATCTCAAGCCTGTGGAAGAGTTTGCCAAGAAAGAACTTGGTGACCGGATCATTGGGGTTGCGGGATATGCCGCTTCTGTATATTCGGATCAAACGGGACGGTTCGCTGATGCTGATGAGCAGATCCTCGAGGCGTGCAAGCAGGATCTTCGATTCAGTGGCTGCATAGGCATTTTCGAGCATGTTGATAGCTTCTTCACTCTCACCTTCCTGAAGCAGCACCTCTGCAAGCCCCAGGATTGCAGGGACAAAATCTTTTTCAGTCCTCAGGATGTTTCTGAATGCTTTTTTTGCCTTTTCGAGCTGGCTGTTTTCGAGGCTGTGGCGGCCATATTCATATTCATAGCCGATGAGATTCTCCTGTTCGCGCTTTTTATCCTTTTCAGAATGTTCGTGCTTGAGAATAGACTTCTGGATCGAGACAACGTCGTCCCATCTGCCCTGCTTTTCAAGGACCTCGCGTTTCCTGTACATGGCCGTCAGATTGGCATCGTCAACGTCGAGGATCTCATCAAGATAGCGTAGGGCTTCCGGCCACCTTCCTGATTTTTCGAGAAGGCTGTCGAGGGCAAAAAGGGTTTCGATCCTCTTGGGTTCCAGTTCACGCGCACGCTGATAACGGGCATTTGCCTTCTGAAAATCATCTGCTACGGCTGCAATGTCGCCGAGGCGGAGCAGGGCGTCAATATGGTCAGGCTCTTCCTTAAGGATGCCCTCAAGTGCTTCTGTTGCCGCCTCTTCATTTTTGGCAAGAAGAGAGTTCAGTGCCCGGGAATAGAGCTCCTGTACTTTTATCTCCTGTTTTTGTTTTTTCTGGTATTGCCAGTTGTCAATAAATTTTTTCGTATCCCTGATCGTAAAAAAGATGAAAGCAATAAAAACGCCGACTGCTATAGAAAGGAGTATCAGGGCGAATTTCTGAACTTCGTAAATCTGTCCAAAGGGAACGATAATCGAAACTGTTCCCTGGTTAAAAATAGAGAAGACGGAAAGCGCAAAAAGGAAGAGAACGAATAAGAAGATCGATAACTTGCCCATCAGTGATGATAACCTCTTTTCTGCAGAATGGTAAAGGCGCGGTAAAGCTGCTCTAAAAAGATGAGTCGTGACATCTCATGGGTAAAGGTCATGGACGAGAGGCGGATCTTCTTTTTTGCCTTTGCCTTCACATCCTCTGAAACGCCATATGCGCCGCCAAAGAGAAACGTTGCTGAAGACCCCTGTTTTTCGATAAATTTGGCAAACTCAACAGAGTCAAGGGTCTCGCCCTTTTCGTCGAGCAGCATGTACGGGGCCCTGAGGTCCTGTATCCGTCCGCTTTCCTTGGCTAACATTCTGCTGATGTCCTTTACCTTTTCTTCCCTGATCTCAGTTACGGTAACCTCTGCATAGGGCTTCAGGAGCTTCAGGTATTTCTGCAGCCCCTCATGAATGAACGGCTCTTTTGTCTTTCCCACCCATATCAGGTTGATCTTCATGGAGTTCTATGGTCTTTGCATCCATCCAGAGTTTTTCAAGGCTGTAGTATTCACGCGTCTCCTGTTCGAATACATGTATGACCACATCCCCGTAATCGAGCAGGGCCCAATGGCCGTATGTGAGGCCTTCCCTGCCCATAGGCCTGATGCCCTCCAGCAGGAGTTCATGCTCTATAAAATCGACGACAGCCTTGACCTGGGTCGTGCTTTCACCTGAACAGATCACAAAATAATCGGCAATGACCGTGAGACCTGTTAGTTCAAGAATAACAGGGGCATGAGCTTTTTTCTGGAGAGCTGCTTCTGCTGCCTTGAGGGCTAAATCTCTTCCTATGAGCGACATTCCCGCCTTACAGCCCTATCCTGTGGTTTCCTGATTGCATACAGTTTATGAGAAATTATATAGGATTCAACATCTGCTGGCAACAGGTATTTCAGGCTTTTCCCCTGCGCTATGCGGGATCTGATATCGGTTGCCGAGATATTGATCGGCGAGACATTAAGGAGCATGACCGTATTTCCGTTTGCGAGTTTTGTTGAATATGACGATGGAGCCCCTGCATCAAGCTTAGTGAGAATCTCCTTCTTGAAAGACAAGTAAGGGGAGGTGGACAGATCAGCGAACCTGCATCCCGGCCGCGAAAGGACCAGAAAATGTGCAAGGCTGAGGAGATGCTCAGGCATGTACCAGTTCGGGATGTCAAGAAAAGCGTCGATACCCAGTATGAAATAAAGGCTGTCATCCGGATAGAGATGATGAAGTCTTTCAAGGGTATCGACGGTATAGGACTTCTTCCTGGTCCTGCATTCCAGGTCAAGGAGATCGAAGCGCGGGTTATTCCCTGTTGCAAGCTTTACCATTTCATACCGGTGGCGGGCAGAGGCAATGTCTTCTGTCTTGAGGGGCGGGTTGCCTGAGGGGATGAACAGCACGGAATCAAGTCCGGCAAGCTCCAGGGCCTCTTCTGCAGCGCGCAGATGGCCGAAATGGACCGGATTAAACGTCCCGCCTAATATCCCGAGCTTCAAGATGGACTGATCACTCCCTCAACTGGCCGTTGCCAAGGACAATGAACTTGGTGCAGGTCAATTCTTCAAGCCCCATCGGACCGCGCGCATGGATCTTGTCGGTCGATATGCCGATCTCTGCGCCGAGGCCGAACTGGTACCCGTCATTCAGGCGTGTCGAGGCATTGATCAGCACTGCAGAGGAATCGACCTCCCGCAGGAACCGCATGCCTTTTGCATAGTCCTTTGTGACAATGGTGTCTGAATGGGCTGAACTGTAAGTCGCAATATGGTCCATCGCAGCGTCAATGTCCTTTACTACCTTTACATTGAGGACCAGGTCGAGGTATTCGTTATAGAAATCATGCTCCCTGGCCGCATCAACAGAAGGGACGATCTTCCGTGTCTCAGGGCATCCCTTGATAGCAACGCCTGCGTCCTTGAACCTCTTGAGCATTGCGGGCAGAAACGTCTTTGCGATCTTCTTGTCAACGAGCATCGTCTCCATCGAATTACAGGTGCCGGGCCTCTGGACCTTTGCATTAAAGCAGATGTCTTCGGCCATCTGCAGGTCAGCGTCCCGGTCGACAAATACATGGCAGATACCCTTGTAATGCTTCAGAACCGGTATGCGTGAATTCTCGGTCACGGTCCTGATAAGGCCTTCGCCGCCCCGGGGGATGATCAGGTCAATGATGCCTTCAAGCTTCAGCATCTCCATGACCGCTGTCCTGTCAGGCAGGTCGATGAACGTGATCGCCCCTTCATGCAAGCCCTGCAGCCTTGCCGCATCCCGCAGGATCTTCACGATCGCCTTGTTCGAATTGATCGCCTCGGAGCCGCCGCGCAGGATGACCGCATTGCCGGCCTTGAGGCAGAGGCTTGTCGCATCAGCAGTGACGTTCGGCCTGGACTCATAGATGATGCCGATCGAGCCGATCGGCACACGCATCTTGCCGACGGTCATGCCGTTCGGCCGCTGCCACATCTTGATGATCTCGCCTGCAGGATCAGGGAGCGCGGCAACCTCAACCAGCCCCTGGGCCATCTCGTCAATGCGCTTCTGGTTCAGGGTAAGCCTGTCGATCATTGCCTTTGAGAGGCCCTTTTCCCGTGCGAATTTGAGGTCCTTCGCATTTTCCTTTATCAGTTCTTTTGACCGTTTTTTGAGTGCCTCGGACATGGCCAGGAGCGCTGCATTCTTCTGTTGTGAAGATGCCCTGCCCAAAGAACGCGCACCCTCCTTTGCCTCTTTTGCCTTTGCGAGCACATATGCCTTTATGTCCATGAGAACAGCCTCCCTTATGGGCAGTGATTTATTCATAGCGTAATGGTCTTAGCATACAAAAAGCGGTCTGCTTTTGAAAAGGCGCGCCCCTGCAGGAAACTGCCGGTACGAACAGATCATGCCTTGCGAAATGCTCCTGCCAATACGTACAATGTCCCATGCCAAAGATAACGGTTCTTCCTACAGATCTCTGCAATAAAATCTCGGCCGGTGAGGTGATCGAGCGGCCTGCCTCTGTGGTAAAAGAGCTTCTTGAGAATTCTCTCGATGCCGGGAGCACTGAGATTAAAATCGAGGTGAGCCGCGGCGGCAAGCGCCTGATGCGGATCTCGGACAACGGCATCGGCATGGATAGAGACGATGCGCTTCTCTGCTTTAAGCGTCATGCGACCAGCAAGATAACCGAATATGACGACCTTTTCAATATCAGCACGCTGGGGTTCCGTGGTGAGGCCCTGCCTTCGATCGCCTCTGTTTCCCGGCTCAGACTTGTCACCGGGCTGAAGGGTTCGGCTGTTGGAGTCTCTCTTGAACTGGATGGCGGTGAACTGAAAGATATCAAGGATGCACCGGTGTCAGGCACCACACTCGAAATAAAAGACCTCTTTTTCAATACCCCTGTCAGGAAGAAGTTCCTCAAGGCCGACAGCACCGAGCTGTTCCATATTATAGACATTATTACGAAAGAGGCGCTTTCTCATCCTGAGACCGCCTTGTCGCTCTTTGCGGACAGCGCAGAGACGATCAGTCTTGCAAAAGCCTCAGGGTTCAGGGAGAGGATCATGCAGGTGTATGGAGAGGAGTTTCTTGGCGGCCTTATAGAGGCCTCTTTCAGCATGGATGGGCTGGCAATGCATGCCTTTGTATCGGGCAGCGCCAATTTCAGAAAGACCAGATCACACCAGTTCATATTCCTTAACAGGCGGCCGATAAAGGACCAGTCAGTGGCGCATGCAGTCTATAAGGCATATGAAGGTATTCTACCTCCTGACAAGCATATGCTCTTTTTTCTTTTCCTGCAGATCGACCCCCAAAAGGTCGACTTCAATGTACACCCGACCAAAAGAGAGGTGCGGTTTGAAGATAAGGAGACGATCTACCGGTTTATTGTCTCTCATCTGCGGGATGCGATCAGGTCGGCACATAAAGAATATGCAGAGGAGTTCAATCAGCCTGAGGCTGCTGAGGGTCTTGCATCGATGACAGGAGGGTCTGGTCTGTCATATGCCCAGCCCATGTCATTTGGGACATCTGTGATAGCCGAAAATCTTGAGTTTCCATACCGCGCTTCTTTGCCCCATATCTATCTTGGGGATACCTTTGTGGCTGTTTCAGGAAAAGGAGGCCTCACCCTTCTGGACCACCACGCAGCTCATGAGAGGGTCCTCTTCGAAAAACTGCTCAAAGGCATGGAGATGCAATCCACGCAGCTTCTTTTTCCCCGGCAGGTCCAGGTGTCGGGCAAGGAATACCGGGTTTTGCTCGAACAGAAAGAGATCGTCAGGACCTTCGGCATAGAGATCGATGACTTCGGCAATAATACCGTGATTGTGAGGGCAGTGCCTGCAGAGATTGTAGATGCCGACATCCCCGGTCTCCTTTCTGATATTGCTGCCGGACTTCTCGATGAGCATACCTCAGGCCGGCCTCTGCGCTATGACCTTGCTGCGCGCATCGCATGCCACGGCTCAATCCGCGGCAAAAAGATCCTTTCCCCGGACGAACTTGCAAAGCTGCTTGAAGACCTTGAAAAGACAGAGCAGCCTGACCAGTGCCCTCACGGCAGACCGACAAGGATCTTCTATTCGCTCCATGATTTAAGCAAACTTTTCAAGCGCACATGAAGAAGATCATCGTTCTGTTAGGTCCAACAGGTGTGGGCAAGACAGCTGCTTCTGTCCTCCTGGCCAAGGAACTGAACACTGAGATCATCAGCGCAGACTCCATGCAGATATACCGGCATATGGACATCGGCACGGCAAAGCCGACTGAGGTTGAAAGATCCGGAATCAGGCACCACATGATCGATATTGTTGAGCCTTCCGAGGCATACAGCGCAGGCAGGTATATCAGTGATGTTGCCCCGATCATCGATGGGCTTTTTCAGAAGGGCAAGACACCAGTCATAGTCGGCGGAACAGGCCTTTACATCAAGGCGATGACGCGGGGCATATTCAGCGGCCCGTCTTCAGACCTTGAGCTGCGGGAGGGCCTGCTTGCCAGGGAAGAAGAGCATAAGGGATCTCTCTATGCCCATCTCTGCGAGCTCGATCCTGAGACTGCAGGCAGGACCGAAAGAAATAATATCCGCAGGATTATCAGGGCGATCGAGGTATGCATGAAAAGCGGCAGTTCCCTGTCATCTCTCCAGAGGAGCCTCACCATGCCCCTGCCGTACGATTTCATCAAGATAGGCATTACCCGGGAGCGGGGCGAGCTCTATCAGATGATCGATGCTCGGGTGGACGCGATGTTCAGGGCAGGGCTTGTTGACGAGGTGAAGGCGATCATGCGGATGGACCCTGACCGGACGCCGCTCCAGGCCATCGGGTACAAAGAGATCGTGCGGTACATGGACCATGAGATAGACCTGCAGGAGGCAGAGCGCCTGATCAAGCGGAACTCCCGGAGATATGCAAAGCGCCAATTCACCTGGTTCAGGCAGGAGCAGGGTATTGCCTGGATAGATGTAACGGGCAAGAATAATAGCCATGAGGTCTTTCAGGCAGTAAAGCAGGTCCTCTCGGATATCTTTCCGCCAACTTCAGCAATGAGCAGTGAAAGTGCTTGAATAAAAGCGTCGAATAATTTATCGTAATAAAAATATAACTGTAATAAAAAAAAGGGAGACAGGGGATGCCCACGTCAAAAAGTCAGAGCCTGCAGGACAATTTCCTTAATCAATTGAGAAAGGATAAGTTGCCCGTACTTATTTACCTTACCAATGGTGTGCGTCTGAAGGGGGTTGTCAAGGCATTTGACAATTTTGTCATTCTCCTTAAAGACGCGAACCAGCAGCTTGTGTACAAGCATGCTGTGTCGACTATTGTTCCTGAACGGGACATTGATATCCGCTTTGAAGAGCGCAGCTGAGCGCATCCCTTCTTTTTTATCACATAGGCGTTATATATGACTATTTCTTGGAGGTATTAATTAGATGCTTAAGGCGATGCGGCACCATGCCAAATATTTATATTTTCTGTTTTTTATTGTGATCCTTTCCTTCCTCTTCTGGGGAGTGGGCACGGTAGATCAATCAAGCAATGCCCAGATCGTTGCAGAAGTGGGCAAACGCAAGATCTCTGCCCAGGACTATGGCAGGGTCTATGACAATTATTACAGGTCTTACCGCGATGTGTACAAAGATAAGTTCGATGAGGAGATGCAGAAGAAGCTCAATCTCAAGGATAAGGCCATTGAAACGCTTGTCGGCCAGACCATTCTGCTTATTGCGGCTGAAGAGAACGGGATCAAGGTGAGTGACAGCGAAGTAAAAGAGGCGATTCTGAACGAGCCTGTTTTTGCAAAGAACGGTGTTTTTGATAACGAGATTTACCAGAATACGCTCCGTCTTTCGAGACTTACCCCCGGTGTGTATGAGTTGAACAAGAGGGAAGAGCTGACCATACAAAAAATGAGCAGACTCATACAGACCGCTGCGATTATCCCTGATGCCGGATTTGATAATGTCTCTGCTGATGAGCAGACAAAAAAGATGATCAAAGATGCCATGGCAAAAGATGCACAGGAAAAAGTTCTTCGATCCTACATAGAGGGCATGAAAAAGAAACTGAAGGTGAAAATCAATACTGAGCTTCTCTGATGAAGTAGCCTGAGGGCAAGGAACTCTTGCCTGGCTGACGCGGGAGCAGTCATGCGATCTGCTCCCCTATTATATCTCTCCCGCCTTTGTTGCCGTATTTAAGGATAATTTGGAAATGAGCAGAAAGAGAGAGACATTTCACTTTTCAAAAAGAACTGACCGTGACCGGGCGAGGTCAAAATCCAGTGAAGAATGGATCTGCGGGCTCAATCCTGTGCTGGAAGCTGTCAGGGCCGGAAGAAGAGTCCATAAGGTTTTTCTTGCTTTCTCCAGAAGAGACAGGGCCGATATTGAGCAGGAGCTGGCAGGCAGGAGTATCGCTGTTCAGAAGGTTGACCTCCAGTTTTTTGATGAGCGCTTTCATAAAGGCCATCAGGGGATAGCGGCAACCGTAGAGCCTCGGGAGTATGCTGATTTCGATGACCTTATTGAAATCCCACGGACAAAAAAGGAGGTGCCTCTTTTCCTTATTCTTGACGGTATTGAGGACCCGAGAAATTTTGGATCGATCCTGAGGGTTGCTGATGCAGGCGGTGTTCATGGGGTCGTGATACAGTCACACCGGTCAGCTTCTCTGACGCCGGAGGCTGTCAAGGCCTCTGCAGGGGCATCAGAGCATGTGATGATATCCATGGTCCCTAACATCAAGCATGCGATCAATTCGATGAAGGAATCGGGTATCACCATTGTCGGTGCTGAAGCTGAAGGAGAAAACTCGGCTTGGGATATGGATTTTACGGGCCCCGTTGCATTAGTCGTTGGTTCAGAGGCTGAGGGAATGCGTAGAACAGTAATGGAGCGTTGTGATCACATTGTAAGGCTCCCTATGCAGGGGAAGGTTAATTCGCTCAATGCCTCAGTTGCTACAGGGGTTATTGTTTTTGAGATAATGCGCCAAAGGATGAAAAGGAACGAGATTTGCAAAGAAAAAAAGGCGTAATCCGGCAAGACCTTGTTTTTTTCTGGTTGACTGTACTATAATCGTACCCTTATATTACATATTTCTGAAACACCTATAGGTTTACTATTGCCTTTTTGGGGCATTTTGGTTTTTCGGCATTGCCGACGTAGCTCAGTTGGTAGAGCAGTTGATTTGTAATCATCAGGTCGGGGGTTCGAATCCCTTCGTCGGCTCCATAAGTTTTTTTACCGATAGCTCGTAGCGCAGGAAGGGCTATGAGACGAGTGTGTGTTTTTGAACTGGAGAGGTACCCGAGTGGCCAAAGGGGACGGGCTGTAAACCCGTTGGCTTCGCCTACGGAGGTTCGAATCCTCCCCTCTCCACCAGCACCATGGGTAACAGACATGGTTGCTGCTAAGGTTGGAAGTAATGGATGGCGAGACAAGCAAACTATTTTTATCGGATAGTTGCGTTAATTGGAAGCATGCGGGAGTAGCTCAGTGGTAGAGCGTCAGCCTTCCAAGCTGAGGGTCGCGGGTTCGAATCCCGTTTCCCGCTCCATGAGCAGTAACTTGCCCATGTAGCTCAGTCGGCAGAGCACTTCCTTGGTAAGGAAGAGGTCACCGGTTCGATTCCGGTCATGGGCTCCAGATTTAAAGATATTAAAGAACTCTGCAGGCTTTGGCAGTGCCAGCCGGCAGCGCAAGGAGGCGAAATGGCAAAGGCAAAATTTGAGAGGACGAAACCGCATTGCAACGTGGGAACGATTGGACATGTAGACCACGGCAAGACGACGCTGACCGCAGCAATCACAAAGGTGCTGGCGATGAAGGGGCAGGCAACGTATCGTGCCTATGACTCGATCGACAACGCGCCGGAGGAGAAGGCTCGAGGGATAACGATCGCGACAGCCCACGTAGAGTATGAGACAGACAACCGTCACTACGCACACGTTGACTGTCCTGGGCATGCCGACTATGTCAAGAACATGATCACCGGAGCAGCGCAGATGGATGGAGCTATTTTGGTGGTGTCAGCAGCAGACGGGCCGATGCCGCAGACGAGAGAGCACATATTGCTTGCGCGGCAGGTAGGGGTGCCATATATCTGCGTATTCATGAATAAGGTAGATATGGTTGATGACCCGGAGCTTCTTGATCTTGTAGAGCTTGAGGTGAGAGAGCTTCTGTCAAAGTATCAGTTTCCGGGAGACAAGATACCGATCATCAAGGGCAGCGCACTGAAGGTAGTAGAAAATGCAAGCACAGACCCTGCAGCAGAGGAATACAAATGCATATGGGAGCTGATGAGTGCAGTTGACAGTTATATACCGACACCCGAGCGTCCGATAGATAAGCCGTTTCTGATGCCGATAGAGGACGTATTTTCTATTTCAGGGCGCGGCACGGTAGTGACGGGCAGGGTAGAGCGAGGCATTGTCAAGGTAGGCGAAGAAGTAGAGATAGTCGGCCTTGGAGAGACCCGGAAGACCGTAGTGACGGGCGTGGAAATGTTCAGGAAACTTCTTGATGAGGGCAGGGCGGGCGACAATATTGGAGCGCTTCTGAGGGGCAT
Source organism: Nitrospirota bacterium (assembly GCA_016235245.1). Taxonomy (NCBI): domain Bacteria; kingdom Pseudomonadati; phylum Nitrospirota; species Nitrospirota bacterium. Next base: position 39,622 of record JACRLO010000024.1, read on the forward strand.
CGGCAAAGAAGATGTCGAAAGAGGGCAGGTATTGGCAAAGCCGGGGAGCATCACCCCGCACACCAAGTTCAAGGCAGAGGCATATATTCTGACGAAGGAAGAGGGCGGAAGACATACGCCGTTTTTCAAGGGCTAT